>JBCDDV010000542.1:0-3217 GCA_039180145.1 Cyanobacteria bacterium P01_G01_bin.49
GAAGAAATAATTAGAATTTTAGAAGCTGTTTCTAATTATGAAAATCCATTTTATGGACAAACCATCTAAACCCCCTCTTAATATACCCAAATGTTATAGCATTATTATAAGCACTATTACTTAGACTATTTTTTTTGATATCAGCCCCTCTCTAAGCAACTTCGCTAAGTTTAGTCTCTCTGAAAAAGAAGTTTTACTGCCACCCTAAAACCCCTAATCACTAGATAAAAGGGCATAAAACCAAGTTAAAATTTACGCTCATCAAACACCTAAAAATTGATTAATTCTTAATAAGTTGACTTTACCAAACAATAAAAATATGTGATCAAGAGGAGTTCGACGAAACTACCGACTTTTCTCTCCTTTCAGGAGAATTCGATGAACAGTGCCAACACCTTCACGGCACAAATCTCTACACTTTCAGGAGTCACAATAATGCTATTGAATATCATCCTTTTCATCGTTACTTTCTGTTTTTATTGCTACTTAGTCCCCACCCAACCCCAAGCAGCAACCGAATCCTTTGATTCATTCATTCCCTCAGTAAAACGAGCTTTCTCCACTGAATTTGACCCTGAACCGGAAACCACTACAACCGAGGTTATACCTAGTCCTATTCTCTGTCTACCGTATACCAAGCCCCGTCGTTCTAATCAGATAAACCCTATTATCAACGAGGTTATAATTACCCCTTTAAATACCACAGATTTCTCTGATTCTCCCCAGGTTTCTCCTGATTCAACTTATCGGGAACTTCAGCAGTTTGTTAAAAACCATAATCTGCAACAGATGGTTAAGAACTTAACAGGCAAGCCTTATAACAAATGCCCTAAAGTCGAGTTAATTAAAGTTTTAACCGCTTAATTATTAACCAGACAGAAAGCTCTAGACTCCTAGTTTAGAGTTTTTTCTTATTGCTCTTCGAGCAGCTTTTTTGAGAATTTCTCCTTCAGAGTAAAGTAACCTCTAGAACTCATTAGAGTTTTAGAGGTTATTTTTTTTGTCCGTTGGACAAACTACATGAAAATCTTTAATTCATAGGACATAAATCATGGCTACTGCAAACTTGAATCAAATCAATTTAGTTGGTCGTATTGGTCAAGACCCTGAAATCAAGTATTTCGAGTCAGGAACCGTCATAACTAAACTTTCTCTGGCTGTTAATCGTCGTCGCAAGAACGAAGAACCCGACTGGTTTACCCTGGAAATGTGGGGAAAAACAACAGAAATTGCCGCTAACTATACTCAAAAAGGTTCTTTGATTGGAGTTGAAGGTGAGTTGAAGTTAGACGAATGGTTAGACAAAAATACAGGATTACAACGCAGTAAGCCTGTTGTCAAAGTCAACCGGTTAGAACTTCTTTCTAGTCCTAATTCTGATAATTCTGACAATCATTCTGCTACAAAACCATCTCAATCAAAACACGATGATGATGATTTTTAAATAACTGATTAATCTCTAGAAACCACTTGGTTTTTAGAGATTATTTTTTTGTCCGTTGGACAAAGTTGATGAAAATTAATTCCCAGAAAAATAGCATGAACAACATTCAATTAAAAATCAAATTAGTTTCGGTCAACACCGAATATGTTGGACAAGATACGAAAATTGTGGTTTCTGGAAAAGCTAAATTTCGCTTCTACGGTTCTGGACAATTCGAGACAAGAGAAATCTCGTACAAAACTTATGGAAAAACAGCTTTAGCCTTGCAAGATGCAGGTAACGGCAGTGTTTATGTAGTTTCGGGTTCAGTCAATATCTATAAACCCAACGACACTAATCCTAACTACACAATGGTACTGACAATTAACCAAGCTTGTCCTGTTTCATTTAATCAACCAGAACCTCAGTCTGTGGCTCAAACTAATTCTGCTGATCAAGAAAAAATCACATTTTAATTATCAATAACCTGTGCGATTAATTTAGCACAGGTTATTTTTTTTGATAAAGTAAAAAACTGAATTTTACAGAGATTAGTCATTTCATTTATCGTTGACCATTTACGGGGCGACCCAAGGGGACGTTTCCTCGCCATTGTGCCTTTCAAACCCGGAACTTTCCTTCTTAAAGACTGAGAAAAATTGCCAGGATAAAAGATAAACTAGAACCAATTATAGTAATCCATAAAACTTCTATATCTTCTCTTAGCATATAAGAAATCCCTAAATAAATATCAATTGATTTTACTATTCAAATAATGGGAAGAGTCAATCACAGTATTTTTATCTTAATCAATTAAGTTAGAGGACTTATACTGTGATGAAGACTTCTTTTCATCGGTAGCATTTTTTAGTCGTTGTCTAGTTGGGATAATTCAAACTCAACAGTAGAAAGATAACGAGAATTATTGAGAGTTTCAGAAGATAAATGCCCCGATTCGATAGCACTTTTAACTAAAGTTTCAGCATCAACTTTACCAGACTTCACTGCTAAATTTAACCCAAGATGACTGGGGATTCCTTGTTCATTAAAAGTACCGCCTCTAGCATGAGAAACTAAATTAACAGGAGACACATAAGCCATTTTCGTTTCTTCAATATTAGAGTTGACTGCCATGATTTCAGTAGCGTTGACAGGGGCAAGAAAACTACCAAGAACAAGAGTTGATAAACCAGTAATAATAAAACCTTTCATGATGGGTGACTCCTTTTGTTTGTTTCGTTATTATTAGTATGGGGGAGTAATCTGAAAAGGTTATGACTTGATTGTGAATATTGAATAAGAGTTCATCAAGTTATCTGAGAAGTTGATGAGAAGCATTTTGTTGACCTCCTCTCCGTCCTATAAGAACGGAGATTCCTCAAACAGAGTTAACTGTTTATAGGCGGGTCAAACGAGAGAAATTTGAGGAGTCATCCCCTATTTGGTCTAATCAACTTTTGGGTTTTGGACTGTGCCATGTTTTTGTTAAAGCTGCATTGGCTCCACTGGCTGCTGTTGTCTTTCTTGCTCAATTTCTTGTTGGAGAAATTCCTTGGCTTGCTGATAAGTCTGGTTCGCATACTGATAGATCTGAGTTTGTGCCTCATTCTCAGATAAAGTTTTACGCCAAGATTGCGCCATATCCGATTGAGACAAAATCCGCCCCACATCATTATGGTCATCAGAGATTTTAAGTAGTTCTGTGGCGATCGCTAAATCAATCGCTTGCGGGGCTTTTAAGTGAGGGTTAGCAGTCATGACTAAATCCCTGTTGCTAGAGTACCATTGGCGGTA
>JBCDDV010000543.1:0-3215 GCA_039180145.1 Cyanobacteria bacterium P01_G01_bin.49
AGCTAGTTCTCCTAAGTGCTTAGCCATCAGTCTCACTTCAGTGAGGAGTAGTGAATGGCATTCTTTACATAGAATGCCCTAAAATCTACACCAAAACATAACTATATCAAAAATTCGTTTACTGTCCTGTGACAGAAAGTCTATCTTATCTTTAAAGATGCTCAAGGCTTTTTTTCGGTAATTAGGCTAAAATTTTCAGGATAATGATTAAAAAATATCGGCAGGATCAGCCGCTTTCAATTTTCTGATGGCTGTTATCCCAGCAATAAAGCACATCAAAACGGTTAATATTAGGACGAATACGGCTCTCTGAAGGGTCATGGCGATGGGTAAAAAGGTTGCCTGTTTAGCAATTTCATAAATAATCATTGATAGCAAAAAACCAGGAATATAGCCTAAAATGGCAATGAAGATTGCCTGTTGCAAAATCATTCTCAACAAATAACGATTACGATAACCAATGGCTTTTAGGGTGGCGTATTCCGAGAGATGTTCTGAAACATTGCTGTACAAAATTTGATAAACGACAACAATTCCCACCACTACCCCTAAAATAATGCCTAAGCTAAAAATAAAGCCAATAGCGGTACTGGTATTCCAGTAATTTTGTTCAAATGCAATATATTCCTGTTTAGACAAAACCTTGACATCTTTAGGCAAATAGGCCTTGAGTTTGCCAGTAAAATCTTTAATATTGACCCCTGGCTTCAATTTGATCAGTCCGAGATCTATGGCGTTCTTGGGACGTTGATTAAAAATTCTGAGAAAATTGGCATTGCTTGTGACAATATTACCATCTGCTCCAAAAGACGTTCCTAATTCAAATAAGCCAACAACGTCAATTTCAATCGTTTGACCTGCTTGAATAAGCTGAGTCGTTACTTTTCCCCTATCTTTGACGGCTGAGATAATTGAGCCAAATTCAGACCGAGAATTTTGATCAAATAAGATATTTTCGGGAATCTTTAAGCTACCTTGGTTTTCTTGAATACCTGGCAAGGTTAAGACTGAGTGTCTAAGATCAATACCAATGATGAAGATTTTGCGCCAATATTTTTTGTCTTGGGGATTTTGCCACTGAGAAAACCCCAGATAGACTGGACTAATAAATTCAACCTCTTCAAACGCTAAAACTTGCCATAAACGCTTCTCATTAAAGGATTCCATCGCAATGAGAGCATTAGATTTGGGACTAATTAAAACAATATCTCCTTGTAATGATTGATGAAACCGTACCGCACTTTCAAATAAACTATGTTGTAAGCCGAACTGCACAAAGACAATCATAACCGCAAAAATAACCCCAGCCAGTGCCACCAATAGACGCATTTTTTTGTGGCTGAGTTGTAACCAGGCTGTTGAAATTCTCAGAATCATAACTTATGACTTATGGTAGATGGGATAACATAATGAATCTTGTTAAGGTGTCACAGAACTTATTGATCCATACTATATCCCTCAATAAAATATAGTGGCTGAGCAAGAAGTCAAATCATCGGAAAATTGTTATGATCGTAATGCTCTTGACTTTTTTTGCAGGGGCGCATAACATTTTTCGTGTTCCTTTATCTAAATCAATCAACAAAAGTATTGGTCTAAGAAAAACTATGAAAAAACTAGCTAGTTCATTATCAATCGTTCCTCTCCTTTTAGTAGGAGTTGGTTCGGCACAAGCAGCAGACCTTAATCCCCCTGTTCCTGGAAACTTTACTAACGTCTATGGGTTTAGCTCTCCTGGAGGGGCAACTAATGGCGTTAATGTAACCATTGCTGGTGGGGTGGCTAACTTTGACTTTATCCCTAGTGTCCTCGGTGCAGATGGCGAGTATGATGTTGATACCGCTACTGGTGCTTTTGCAGAGTTTGCCAATGTTAGTGGTATTATCCAAGATTTCACCCTGCCTTTCCCCATCGCTCCTGGCGCTCCTGTCGCAACACCCATTGCTACTTTCTTAAATCTGGATGGGGTAGCTGCACCTGATAGCGTCTTTGACTTGACAACTACTTTTGGCCCTACATTTACCGAAACGGCATCGGGAACAACGGTTACCTTTGATTTCGCAGGTGTTTTCAGACAACTAGGTGCTGATCCCCTAGATTTAGACGGAGTAGGATCAATTTCTGCTACCTTTGCTGGGGAAACTCAAGCGAGCATTTTAGCCGCTGCACAAACGGATAGTGGAATCACTACTCCTAACTCCGGTACCTTTATTGTAGAATTCGTCGAACCTCCCAACGTCCCCGAACCTACAACCCTAGTTGGTTTGGCTGCTGTGGCAGGTTCTTTAGCTTTGACACGCCGCAAAAAAAAGCAATAGATATAAAGCAGTAAGTATTTATACTTCCCTAATCTTTTGGGGAGGTATTTTTTTTCTGTTGTCCCCAAGGTAAACTGATCAATCTAAGCTGTAGAATAATCGTTTTGAGGTTAGGAATGAAGCGAGGACAGTCAGCAAAAACCTGCTCATAGCAATTATTTTTATTTAATACTTCTTCTTCGGACATAATTCGTTGACTGATTAATAAACCGTTAGCGACGGTAAAAACAATTGAGGTTAAATAAGCATTGTGAATTAGGGGAAGTCCTGCAATTTCTAAGATCACCCCTAACCAATTAGGATGTCGTAAATAACGATAAACTCCCTGGTTCACCAAAGAAGAACCAGGAATTGTCATAATTGATAATGTCCAACGAGTGCCTAACGCTTGCATGGATAAATAACGCAAAACTTGACCAGCAATTGTGGCAAGCAAACCGACAATTGCGATCGCAGCAGTAAAGAGACGCTCAAAGTACCATACTTCAACAATCATAGCTACCCACCAGCTAATTTGCAGAATTTTGACAACACCCAGTAAGTTATCACTATATTCTTGACCACCTTGAACTAAGATTTCAGATTTATTGCGTTTACTAATTCTTAATTCAAACAGTCTTTGTAAGATGACAAAAATAACAATTCCCACAAAAAGCCATCGAGTAACCATAATTTATTTGATCCTATCTAAAGGTTTGTTATTGAGGTTTAACCGGACGAGTTCGTTCTTTTAAAAGTTTAATAATCTCCTCATGACTAAGTTGATTACTCAGATCAACAAAATGCTTAGCAAGTACATCAAATCGCTTGAAAACAGTCATTAGCAAAAACATTTCTAAGAGATCAGTTTCTTTAAAAATACTGGCATTTTTTTGTTGATAGAGTTCTTGATTGTTC
>JBCDDV010000544.1:0-3205 GCA_039180145.1 Cyanobacteria bacterium P01_G01_bin.49
AAACTATTTTCCAATTCTTGACTGGTAAAAACTTTAACTAACGGTATCAAACCCAAAAATACTCCAATTGACGCAATACCCTTAAACCACTTCATCGTATCTCCCAAACACACCGTACTGGTGACAAAAACTCCGCCTGGTTTAAGTATCTTGTGGACTTTGCTAATTACTTCTTTCTTGTTTTCAAGTAAGTGCAAAATACTAAGCCCTAACACTACATCAAAGGTTTCATCAGCTACAGTTAATTCTTCGATAGTCAATTGTTCAAAGGTGATGTTGTTGATGTTTTTTGCCTCGGCTTTACCCTGAGCAATTTTAATCATGTTCGACGAGAAATCTATTGCCCGAATCTGTTTAACATAGGGTGCGTGAACGATAGCGGTCGATCCTGTTCCGCAACCAAACTCCAACACTGACCTATCTGGCTTAAAGTATTCCTGTGTAACTTGCAGTTTCTTCTGATAAGCTGCCTCATCTGCAATAGGTTGTTGTGAATAACTTTCTGCGGTTTTGTCCCAAAATTTAACTGAATTGTTCATCAACTTGGAGAAATATGGCTAGTCAGATTCCCTTTTAGCGATATCATTGCTACTAAACTAAAACCTGCATTAATTCTAGCGATACATTTCGAGATAGTGATGTTCAGTTTGTACAAACAGGCTAGAAGAAAACATCTTTGATAAGAGCAGATAAAATAGCTACAGTTAGTCATCGGTTTTTCAAAGAAAACTAGGCAACTTGTCGCCAGATTCATCTATGAAAGTGCAAAAAGCTTTAAAAATTGCTTTAAATCTTGTTTGATATTATTTTTGGGTATGGGGTTGAAAAGTGGTGGAAAAGTGCGCTCGTCCAAATGAAACAAGCGGGAGAACCGATAGTTTTGACGGTGAATAGCAAAGCTGAAGTGGTCGTACAAGATGCCAAATCCTATCAGCAGCTTTTAGAAAAAATTGAAAGGCTAGAAGCGATCACCAGTATTAAATTAAACAAGGATTAGCAGATATAGAATCAGGAAAAACTCGTCTAGCTGAATTTATTGACGAAATGCAGTACATACATGGCATTTCAGGCTATAACAACAAAAACAGCAGAATTGCAAATTGAAACAACTTAATCTTTGCTTGAAAAAACGCCATCCTACTTATGCAGATGAATGGTTTATCTGAGTATTGTTTTGGTTCAGTTGTTTGGGTTTTTTGCAGTGGTTTTTGCCGTTGGTAGGTTTGAAGCTTATTTCATTAAAAGCCTGATTTTGAGTAGATGAGCTATATTTTCCTCATCTGTTTCTGCTTGTTATAATAGCCTTACCACTCGCCTTCACCCAGGTACTAGAATTGGTTAAGAAGTGGGACTGCCTCTTTCCGAGTCAAAAAACGCAAGGTTGGCTAGCTGATGATTGAGATCTGCTTTGGTAGGGCGGTCATCAGTTCTTGGTTTTGTAGCTCCTCTGCTTTCTTCCTCTGAAGGGAGAGCCTAGCTGGTTCACCCACATCACAATGGAGGCAAGTAGAGTTGAATAAGGGAAAGATAAAGGCTATTTGTGCAGCAATAGTTACCCGCTTTAAGATTTTATGCCAAAAACTTAGGGTATTTGTTAGAAAGGTACTTCCTTTCTTTCAGTTGTTAGCTGCTTTACTCGTGATCTTAAGATTCTTAGGGCTTTAGACTCTAAGTTCCCACACGGCAAGGTTGAGAATCTCCTTGATCTTGCCTGTATCACTAGCAGATGCGTAACACGATCGCTTAAAATTTGTAAAGCAGTTTAAAAAAGCGAGCGCTTGGATCGATATTGTCAATACACTTCATCATGAGTTCCAAGATCGATTAAGACAATCATCTCCTCTTCTGTATCTTGATCGCGTCTGAATGTATAGATAATTCGACAATCATACGCCACAGAACAAGACCACAAACCTTCTAATCGACCGCTTAATTTATGAGATTTTAAAGAAAATACAAATGGATCGGATGCAAGTAAATCGATAGTCTCAAAGATTTTTTCTTGTAACTGAGGATTTTTACGAACAAAACGCTTAAAAGCTCTTTTAAAGCTATTATCCCAAATTAATGTTCTCATTCTTCCTCAAGTAAATCGGCTCGCAAATCGGCTAAAGTTCCTCTCTTAGCTTTTCCTGTTTCAATTGCTGTCAAAGTTTGTGTAGCGTTGCGGGCGATTTCTGTTCTTTTCTTCTCAATGCGTCGTTTATGAATTAGTTCTAACAAGAAATCTTGATCTTCAGTAGGAAGAGTTTCAAAATCTTCAATAACTTGTTGAATAGATACAGCGTCACTCATAGATAATAGTTTCGATGCTTGAGGATGGAAGCTTAATTTATATTGTAGTGCGATTAAAGCTCTGTTCGTGAGAATCTTAAATAAAGCAAATCTACAATACGATCGCATTATTTTTGTAAAGCAATTAGAATAGCGATCGCACTACACTAAAACCAAATAAATTACCTCTCGCAAACATGAGTAGGATCGTCCGCTTTTTCGGCAAATTCCAAACCCCTAGCCAAACGCCAAGCAAAAATCGGTGGTAAACCCGCATCTACAATGGCAGCGCAGGTTGTTTGATAGTCATACTCCACTTCCCGCAAGTTTACTACTTGTGTCTCCGTGTCATAAATGACATAGGTAGCATTGGGACGACCATGACGGGGTTCGCCTACCGAACCGACATTGATAATTCGTTTCAGGGGAGTATTAAAACTAAGGTTAGGTTGTTCGTTTTGATTGGGTTGATAAATTTTAACCTGTAATTGTCCAGAATCTAAGGTGCGAACATAGGGAACATGGGTATGTCCGCAAAATAGTATCTCTGCATCACTGGAAAGAACTCTTTCTAAAGCAGTAAAAGCATCCATTTCAGGTAATAAATATTCATGGTTGCTGTGAGGACTGCCATGGGCGAAACAGAGATTATTTGCTTTATAAGTATGGGGTAGTTGGGCTAAATATTCCCGAACTTCTGGATTGACGTGCTTATTTGTCCATTCGTGGGCGATTTTACCTCTTTTTTCCGCTAACAGCGAAGGATAGCTACATTCACAGGCATTGAGTCCTTCGACAATATCTTCATCCCAACAACCCTGTACCGTGGGAATATCTAAAGAACGAATTTGTTCGGCTACTGCATTGGGAAAGGGCCCATAACCCACTAGATCCCCAAGACAATAAATCTTTTCGGCTTTTTGTTGGTCAA
>JBCDDV010000545.1:0-3203 GCA_039180145.1 Cyanobacteria bacterium P01_G01_bin.49
CTATTTTTTAGCTATTGTTGAAACAGAGAGTTTTACTCAAGCTGCTGAAAAATTATTGATCTCCCAACCTTCCCTATCAAGTTCTATTAAAAAATTAGAACGGGAATTGGGAGTTATTTTGTTTGAAAGAGGCGGAAGACGCACAAAATTAACCCCAGCAGGAGAAGTTTTTCAAAAAAAAGCTCAACAAATTCTCCAAGACTACGAACAAGCCCTCTACGAACTAAGAGATTTCCATAAACAACCTACCCTAAGATTAGGCATTCTTTCGACTTTATCAATTGCCAGTGTTTCAGGATTAATTCGTTGTTTTCGTCAACAGCATCCTGACATTATTATTGAACTTCGTAGCGGTCATGTAGACAGCTTAAATCACTGGTTAAGTGAGAAAGAAATTGATTTAGCCATGACTGCTTTGGGTAGCACAGATAATCCTCAAACTTCTCTTAAATTATTTGAGCAACGTTTATTACTCGGCGTTCCCCAGGCTCATCCCTTTGCCCAAAGAGGCAGCATAAACCTGAGTGAATTAGATAATCAACCCTATATTCAACGGATTAACTGTGAATTTTGGCGTGCCGATCCTCATGTATACGAATCAGCCGGAGTTTACCCTAATATGATTTATCGAGCTGATTGTGAAGAATGGGTAATCGCTTTAATTCAATCGGGGTTTGGTATAAGCGTCATGCCCGAATGGCAAAATTTATCAGATATGGTCTATGTTGATGTTGAAGGAATGAAGTTAGAACGAACAGTCGGCTTGAAATGGAATCTCAAACATAACTTAAACGTTGTTCATCTCTTTCGGGATCTGGCCGCTCAACAAGATTGGCAATTAGCCTTAGCTAACGGTTTTAACGAAGTATTATGAAAGCAAATTCTGGTGTTTAGCGTTTAGCGATCGCTATGCCCACTTGTACAATGAAAACCAAAGCCATTAACATCACTAATCCTAAAGAAGAAAGAGAAGATGCAGCAAATATCAGCACCGAAGAAAAAGTTGCTGCCCCTAAATGGTGAAGACTTAAACTTTGATGAAACTGACGATTACCAAGAGGATAGCTTAATCGATGAATTCCTGAGAGAGTAATCAAACAGAGGGAAACAGACAAACAAAATAACCAAACTGCAGGAGTAGCAGAAATGGCTGGGGAAGGATGCATCACCATATGTTCTACCCCCACACCAGTTCCAATCAACCCCATTCCTAAAAACAGGTGAGCATAAAGCCAAGCTAACCCCAGAGACATTTTCCCTTGGTGCATGGATTGTAGGGGGGTGCTATTAGCACAATGAAAATATAACCACCAAAGACTAAAGGCAATACATAGGCCGCTAAAGGCGGTCAAGGCTGAAAAAAGGCTCCATTCAAGTCCTGATAGCCCTTTTACCACACCGATAACCGATTCTCCTAAGACAATAATGGTAAAAAGTCCAACTCGTTCTGGAATATGACTGAGACTAGGAGGAGCTTGAGCTACCCAACGGCCAGCTTTTAGGGGAGTACAAAAATCAATAATTAAACCGAAACCCCAGAATATTAACGAAAAAGGGAACGGAAATAATAGGGAAACGCCCCAAAAAAGGATGCTCAGACTAAATCCAGCAGCATACCAAAGAGCTAATTTTCGGGTTGCAGGAACATGATATTGAGCATAAAGGTACTGCAATACCAGAATGCCTCGAAAACTGATATAACACAGCGCAAAAATACTGGAAGCTTTTTCTAGTCCATGATGAATATTCACAGCCATTACCATCACAATGGCCATTTGTAACAAGGTCAGCAGGCGATCTGACAGGTCATCGGTATCAAAGCGAGTTGCATAGAAGGTTGCGCCAACCCAACACCACCAAATTGGAACGAAGAAAATGGCGACACTCAAGAATCCATCCACACTTAAATGATTACTCAAATAATGAGACAGTTCTGAGATAGCAGCAACAAAAACTAAATCAAAAAAGAGTTCTAGCCAAGTGACATGGCGTTCTACTCCACTTTCATCGTCTTGACGTAAGCGAGGGGGCTGCCAAATTTTTTGTGAATTCATGGTGTTCTCAGAAAATCAGTGTCAAATCAAGATAGTAGAGATAGCAATACAAACAAAATAGTTAATGTTACCCTATTACTTTATTCCCCCATCACTTTGCCGACTGAGACTTTTCGGACTTAGCAAACACTCTCTAATCTCCAATTGCGCACCTATTATTAAGGGGAACGATTACTTATATTCATAACCTAACTAGAAGTTGATTTAATAGCAAGACGATTTTTGTTATTAAGTTCATAGAGATTATCTATGATTGATGGGGGCATAAGATCTTATGCCCTTACTGTCAAGGATTACTTTTATTCATCAATAACAGAGTCTCGATCTAACAATAATAAATTTCGTAATTGATTTGTATCCAACTCCGTTAACCACTGTTCTCCTGCATCAACGGTTTGTTCTGCTAATTTTTGTTTGCTTTCTAACATATCATTTATTTTTTCTTCTAAAGTTCCCGTACAAACAAATTTATGAACTTGAACATTACGTTTTTGTCCAATACGAAAAGCCCGATCTGTTGCTTGATTTTCTACCGCAGGATTCCACCAACGATCAACATGAAAAACATGGTTAGCACGGGTCAAATTTAATCCGATGCCTCCAGCTTTTAAGGATAAAATAAAAATCTGTGGCCCCTTCGGATCATTTTGAAAACGATCAATCATTTCCTGCCTTTTTTGCCGACGGGTTGCCCCATATAAAAAGAGAACATCTTGAGAAAATTTTGCCTCTAAATAAGGTTGGAGAAGTTTTCCCCATTCTGAAAATTGGGTAAAAATTAAAGCATGATCACCTTCTTCTATCACTTCTTCTAGCATTTCTTCTAAGCGTAATAGTTTGCCTGAATTTTGTCCACTTGCCAGAGATTTTTCCTTCAAAAATTGAGCAGGATGATTGCAAATTTGTTTGAGCTTTAAGAGCAAACTAAGAATCAATCCTTTACGTTGAATTCCAGTTTCTTCTTCAATTTTTTCCAAGGAATTGTCTACTAACTGTTGATAAAGTTTTGCTTGTTGGGAAGATAAACCACAAAAAACAGTCATTTCCTGTTTTTCAGGCAAATCTTGAATAATATCTCGATCTGTTTTCAATCTTCTCAGAATAAAAGGACGCACTAAAGAACGCAAAATTTGTAATGATTCTTTATCC
>JBCDDV010000546.1:0-3200 GCA_039180145.1 Cyanobacteria bacterium P01_G01_bin.49
CAAAGCCCAATAAAATGCCTGCAGCTTCTAAGGTGGTGACAATTGTTGCAATAAATAAGGCTAACGCTAAATTCTTTTGCAGTAGGGTCGTCGGTTGAGGATCATCTGTGCTAGGCAGCACAATGACTACTGGTTTTCCTTCTGTTCCTTCTACTAAAAAAAGGCGATATTTCTCGCCAAACTTACCTTGCAATTTTTCGGATAAACGGGGATAAACTTGTTCGGGTTCTCCTCGTAAATTTCCTTTGAAAATTGCTCCTTCTTGATAAGAAATTGTCTCTGTGGCAAAGAAAGTATCAATGCCAAAAATTCCTTTAATGACTTGTAAATCTTCTTCAGGAATTGGTAAAACGTCAGGGGTGATTTTAATGTCTGATTCTGCTGATAAAGATTCGTTTGTTTCTTGGATGTTTGCTGTTTCTTGCTCTTGTAATCGTTGGGCAGCTTTTTCTTTTAAAATAACATCTTGTCCTTCTGTTCTGAGACGTTTTCCTAAATAAATGTACAAGACGACTGAAGCTACCAATAATAATAAAATTCCCACTAAATTGAGATAAATTCCCACAGCAAATAGACCAAAAAAAGTTAACCAAGGGGCCATTAATACAACCGACTGCAACCAGGCTAAAACGCCTAATTTTCCATAAGATCTAGCTCGATTATAGCCCCAAACTAGAAGGACAAAAGCAACAAGAAGAATGACTAAAATGGTAGTGGTTTCAGAGGTGTTTAACATAAATTCAATTAACAATAAATCTGGTCAAAAATAAAAGTAACAATCAGATAATTAGCCAAGAGAAGAGATGGCAATTTTTACACTGGCGAAGGGCCAAGTTTCCTGGGGTAAATGACAGACGATGGAAAGTAAATAGAAGAAATTTCACCCAATTGGCAAACATTCCAGAAAATCTGAAGTTTTGTTGATAACCTTGATGCAATGCTTCTATCCGGTTTACAAAATAGTTGAATGATGCTTTTTTATGGCAGTGCGTAGGTTTCCGTGATGAGTATCAAGTAGTTGTTGTCCCTCGTCAGCATTGAGTCCTGTCCAATTCATTAATAAAGCTAGTTTAACTCGTCTGCCACTGCGTTCTAATAAAAATCCAGCTTCTTCTCGACTTAAATCAGTTAATTGTTCTAGAATTCGTAAGGCGCGATCATGTAATTTGCTGTTGGTAACTGAAACATCAATCATGCGGTTGCCGTAGACTTTCCCTAATTTGACCATGACTCCTGTAGAGAGGATATTTAGGGCCATTTTGGTGACAGTTCCAGCTTTGAGACGGGTTGATCCAGCTAAAATTTCAGGCCCAGTTAACAAGCGAATGTCAATATCTACAATGATAGGAACTTGTTGGGCAGGAACACAACTCATGGCAATAGTAGTTGCCCCTTGCTGTTTGGCTGCGGCTAATGCGCCATGAACAAAAGGGGTTGTTCCACCTGCACTGATACCAACCACCACATCTTTCTTAATAATTTGCCGTTGGGCGATCGCAGTTGCTCCATCTTCGGGTCGATCTTCTAAGTCTTCCGAACTCCTGACTAATGCTGCTGCACCTCCTGCAATAATGCCCTGTACCAAGTCAGGATGGGTACAGAAGGTAGGGGGACATTCTGCCGCATCCAAGACCCCTAAACGCCCGCTAGTACCCGCACCAACGTAAAATAAACGACCTCCTTGACTAAGAGATTGACTGGTGATGTCGATCGCTTTTGCTAATTCTAATCGTGCTTGGGCGATCGCTTTGAGAGTTTGAGTATCTTCTTGATTAAAGAGATCAACTAATTCAATAGAGCTTAGTTGGTCTAAATTATTACTATTGGGGTTAATTTGTTCGGTTAACAGGTGTCCCCGTTCTTCTAGATTTTCCATAAGGAGTTACAATAAGCCTTCTAATTTACGGCGAATTTGGTCTAATTCGTCAGAGGACATTTCGGCTGAAGATTTTTCGGTTTCCACAGTCTTTTGGGGATCTTCTTCGTTTCCCCAGGTTATTTCTTCAACATTTTGGTCTGGAGGAATGGCTAATTGTCCCTCAGCGACTAACTCCCAATCATAGTTAGCCTCTTGACAAAAAGCTTTGATTTCTTCAGAATCAAAGGGTTCAACCGTGGGGGTAGGAAAGTCTTGTGCTTCGAGTAATAAAGAATAACGGGTGGCATCGTCTTCGGACTCAAACATCAGGATTTTATTGCGATCGCCCATCTGCACGGTATGAATGCCTTCATTTTCGGTGCGGGCGTTAAAGAGTAGGACATACACTTTCGACATAAATGTGATTTCTCCTCAAGCTAAATACACCAATATACTCTGATCGTTGTTACATAGAATATCTGATTCTTGGGTTTTTCACCATTTTTTTAGATAGGTAGTGACATAAAATCACTTATCTAGAGTCTCTCTGCAAAGTCATTAATAGGGATTTCTCGTCGAGGCAAGGCATTAAAATTTTATCTCCACTGATAACCTGGGTTCGGGATAAAAAAATGTTAGTTGATGGTTTGGTTAACTATCAACCATCAACAATGAACTTAACCAATTTTATCTTTATTATATTTGATTGATAGTTTTGAAAACATTCTTTAAAACGAAACCTGTTATTCTATGGGGAAACTGGGAATAATTGTCTCGATTTCTTGCATTGTTTTGAGGGTATTATTTAAAGCAACCACAATCTTTTGATAGTGTAGAATATCTTCGTCAGAGAGGTTACGGTTAGCTTTTTTGCGATCTTTTAACCATTTATCTAAGACTTGATACCCTCCAATCTTAAATTCCCAGATGTCTTCGGGAATACCTGTAAAGTGACAGGTTTTATTAATAGAGACTTGTTTTTTTTGAGAACTATATTTGACTTGAGTGACTTGATTTTCTCCATCTCCTTGATATTGGGTGATTAAATGATTTAGTTGTTTAGATTTCATCAGGTGGAGATTAACTAAGGTTTCTCCTTTGGTGGCTAATGTTGTGAATAGTTGCTTATTCTTGGTGAGAGGAAGACGAGGAAAGTCTATTTTGAGAAACTCTGCATATCTTTGACGATAGGTAGGGGAATGAAACATTGCATAAGCATAGTAAAAGATGGTTTCTGGTGTGGGAATATACCCTAGTCTCTCTTGGATAGCAGCTAAAAATTTTGGAGATAAGTTGGGTGTTTTTTCTTCAAATAGGTTTCCTTGTTGATTTTCTGTGTCGG
>JBCDDV010000547.1:0-3193 GCA_039180145.1 Cyanobacteria bacterium P01_G01_bin.49
AAATATTCCTTATATTAAATCTTTGAGTCTTCATAGAGGAAATGAGCATTGTTTCTTTCAATTATTATCCCCTGCTACAACGAACAAGAGGTTATTAACGAAACTCACTGTCGTCTGATGACAGTTTTGGAAAAGTTAACTCACCAATTTGAATTAATCTATGTTGATGATGGTAGTCAAGATCAGACTGCTGAACGACTACGACAGTTACAACAAACTGAACAAAGGATAAAAGTCATTTTCTTGTCCCGAAATTTTGGCCATCAAATGGCTGTAACAGCGGGACTGGACTATGTTAGAGGGGATGCTATTGTCTTAATTGATGCAGACTTACAAGATCCCCCTGAAGTGATCGAAAAAATGATTGATCAATGGTATCAGGGTTATGATGTGGTCTATGGTGTACGTACTGATAGACAAGGAGAAACCCCTTTTAAACTCTGGAGTGCCAAAGCATTCTATCGCATCATCAATCGCCTCTCTGACGTACCAATTCCCCTCGATACAGGAGATTTTCGTTTGATGGATCGACGGGTTGTAGAAGCCTTAAAAATGATGCCAGAACGCGATCGCTTTCTTCGGGGGATGGTTAGCTGGGTAGGATTTCGTCAAATTGCTGTTCCCTATAAACGCAGTCCCCGGTTAGCTGGTGTCAGTAAATATCCACTTTTCAAGATGATTCGGTTTGCTCTCGATGGGATTTTATCCTTCTCCTTAGTCCCTTTGAGACTAACAATTTGGGCCGGTTTGTTCACTGTTGCACTCTCTATCATTGGTATTCTCTACGCTTTGTTTGTGCGACTATTTACCTCAAGTTGGGTTCCTGGTTGGACGATATCTTTTATTGCCATTCTTTTTATTGGCGGAATTCAGCTAGTCTTTTTGGGGGTAATTGGTGAATATATTGGTCGTATTTACCGCGAGGATAAGCGCCGTCCTCTCTACTTAGTTCGAGAACAATTAGGGTTTGGGACAGAATATCAAAATGATCGTCTCAAGAATTTAACAACAATGGTATCTAATGGGAAAAGTTCACCAGAAAAATTGAAGTAGAACCCTTAATATCATTGTACTAAAAAGCCTTAACCTTGATGAGCAAATTTAAACATTGGCTAAAAAATCTACGAAGAAGAAGTTTAGGACTCTTAGAAATAGAAGATATGATCAATGAAAAAAATGCTGCAACGAATACTTTAATTACTAATCTTCAACATTCCAATAACCAGTTACAAGATATAATTCACCAGATAAGCCATTCTGTTCAACAGAATCAAAAATCGATTCTTGGTGTTGAGCAATCTATCAATATTTTATCTTCCTCGGAAAACTTAATCCCTCAACTTAATTCTGCCACAGGAAAATATTATATGGCCCTAGAATATCCTCCTTCTAGGGATTATCAACCCCGTTGGGGATATACTCATCCTCCCCATCCAGGATTAAGTGAACTTTTCCAACAAAACTTTGATGAGTATTGTCAAACCCTTCAAAAACTCGCAACTTTTAAACCATATTTTGACCAAGTCAATCTTTCTTTTGATCATAAAAATCCAGGTTCTCCTGGTTGGTTAAAAACATCAATGAATGCTTTTGATGCTGCTTTAATCTATTATTATGTAGCTGATTTAAAGTCAAAAACTTATCTAGAAATAGGATCGGGTGTTAGTACCTTATTTGCTGCGAGAGCCATCAAAAACCATAACTTAACAACTTCTATTATTTCCATTGATCCTGATCCTCGTGCTGAAGTTGATGCTATTTGTAATCAAGTCATTCGTACCGGTTTAGAAACTTGTGACTTGCATATTTTTTCTCAATTAGAACCAGGAGATATTCTCTTTTTAGATGGGAGTCATCGCTGTTTTATGAATTCTGATGTCACTGTGTTTATGATGGACGTTTTGCCTATAATCAAACCAGGTGTAATTATTGGAATTCATGATATTGTACTCCCTTATGATTATCCTGACTCTTTCAAGAGTTGGTATTGGAATGAACAATATATCTTGGGTGTCTATTTACTAGCAGCCGCTAGCCGTATTAAAATATTGATGCCAGCAAGATATATGTCTTTTAGACCTGAATTAGAAATAGCATTTTACCCTATTCTAGAAGGCTGGAAAGAAGATAAAAACGTTTGGCTTAACGGAGGCTCATTATGGTTTACCCACGTAAAAAATACTTAAATTAAGTAATCAAAAAGCTTGATTGCAATAATTAATTTAATGGAAACAAAAATCTAGTTACTTTCAAATATTTTTGACTTAATCTACTTAATTAATTTAGGAGAGAAAATTTATCTTGAATACTATTTGCCGAGTTTGTGATTCTACCAATTTGGAATTAGCAATTGATTTAGGACATCAACCCTGGTGTAATCATTTTCTGAAATCTGAAGAAGTCGGAAAAGAACCCTTTTATCCTTTGCGAGTTCTTTATTGTCATGATTGCGGAACAGTTCAACTCGATTATACTGTTAAAAAAGAAATCATGTTTGGGGATCATACTTACCTTTCTGGAGTAACAAAATCCTTAAGTGAACATTTTAAAAATGTTGCCCATGAAGTCGATGATCGCTTCTTTAAAAATACCCCTAATAAATCAGTTTTAGATATTGGTTCTAATGATGGAACCCAATTAAAGCATTTTCAAGCATTAGGATACGATGTTTTAGGAGTGGAATCTTCAAAAACAACGGCAAAAATTGCTCAAAATGCAGGAATTTTTACCGTCAACGACTTCTTTAATTTAGATGTTGTTGAACGTTTAAATCGTCAATTTCATGCGATTAATGCAGCAGGGGTATTTTTTCATCTAGAGGAATTACATTCTGTCACGGAGGGAATTCGAGAAGCTTTAAAAGATGATGGCGTATTTGTGGTGCAATTCCTTTATATGAAACGAATTGTTGATAATCTTGCTTTCGATCAAATTTATCATGAACATTTATTATATTACAATCTCAACACCATTGAAGTGCTATTAAACCGTCATGGTTTGTCAATGTTTGATGCTTACTTATCTCCCATTCATGGTGGTTCAATTATTGGATTTGTGACTCATAAAGGAAATAAAAAGTCAAGTGATCGTCTCTTAAAAATGCGTCAAACAGAAGTTGATGAAAAGAGTAATGAATTTGCCACTTATTTAAACTTTGCTAAACGAATTGAACAGATGAAAATTGATAATTTAG
>JBCDDV010000548.1:0-3190 GCA_039180145.1 Cyanobacteria bacterium P01_G01_bin.49
ATTGGAAAACTGTTCGATGTAAATTGAATAAAGGGTATTGCCGTTATTCGGAGGTACTTTGTTTGAGACTACTTCTCTGCTTGGAAAGCTATTCAAGTATAAAATTAAGTGTTTTTGTCCTGTAAATGAAATCTGTTCTCAATAATCATACTGAGATTGGGAATATGTTTTTTGTCCGAAACGGATTATTTTTTGTCCGAAACGGATTATTTTTGAGTAATCAATACAAGATAGCGATAGTAATCTGTTAACTTTTAGTTGAAGAGTTAGGATTGAAACAGAGACTTCTAGAAAGACAGATAAAAGTAGCACTTATTATTAATTGATTGACAAAGTAATAGCCCGTTTCAATTCCTCTGATCAACATAATCAGCTTGGCGCAGATTCGTTGATGAATTAATTAGATCCAGTAATTAAATCTAGTATTGTCCGTTTATCATCGACAGGCTTTCTGATACGCTTTGGGACTTATGCCAAATTTACGTTTAAATGCTTGGGAAAAAGAAGCAAGGCTAGCATAACCTACTCTATATCCTGCATCTGCAATGCTGATGTCTTGCTCTGCTAATAGCTGTTTAGCTATCTCCAAACGATGCGATCTAAGTTCGCCAAACACGGTAGTATTAAATACCTGGTGAAAACCCTGCTTTAAGAGAAAATCATTTAATCCCGCTTGACGTGCCAATTCCCCTAGAGAAGGAGGATTACTTAAGTCTTGCAATAAGATTTCCTTGGCATAGTGAATGCGCTCTATTTGTTCGGGCTTGAGGGAAAACTTTTTGACTTCTCCCTGCTGAATGGCGACCTCATGGTCTAGCACCAGTGACATCAACTCAATAACTTTGCTTTCTAAAAAAGCTCGCTTGATTATGCCCTGATAAGTACAGTTTAAAATCCGTTGAAGCACCGTATTCATCTCTGGGGTAATGTCTCCACCGCGTCTGTAAACGTCTTGACTTAGAGTTTTGATTAAATGTTGTAAATTTGTAGGTAGTTCTCCATCGGGAGACGAGGCAAAAGAGCGGAGTACTGATTGATAAATGTGAATGAAAAGATGACAATAGGGTTCTATATCTGATTCGTCGATAATGCTTTGAGGGTACAAGCCAGTACCACATAACATATATTTTCCAGCAGTACGAGGAAATAGAGTTTCACCAGAAGGAGTTATCAATTGCCCTTTTCCTGAGAGTGTGAAGTTACACCAGATCCGGTTCTCTTCTCCCACAGGATCGTCTATTAGTAGGTGGTCAGCAGGTTGATGGCGGTCAATGCATAACACTATGCCATCTCTCAACCTAATTTTTCGGCTCCACCCCTGAGAAAAACGGGCATTAAACTTGTAGGTAATATCTAACTCATCGGAAGTGTCCCACTGAAGCTTTTCTTCAGCAGCTTCCTGAAACTGCTCCTCAAATTCATCTAATGTTACTCTAATGGTCATTTTATCTAAGTAGCAGGTAGTAACTAGTAAGTGAAGGAAGAAAGCAAAAGGTCATGGTTATGAGTGACTATGCTATGGTTTTTACAGATGGCGATCTGCGAAGTAGCCACTTTGTGATCGCACTAAATAAAAATAACATCAGAGACTCAATATATTGATGCCACACTCATATTCTACCAGCGTCAAAATATTGTCAATTCATTGATCTGTGTCAAAATCTTTCTCTATCGAATACAGTTGGGACATTCTAAAACCAAATATCCCTGCCAACAGCATCACACTCGCACTGAACACATACAGAAGGGCAATACCCGCACCCGCACCAGTGCCAAAAATAGGCGCGAATAAATACTGTAATAGACTAGAAGATTTCATCGCTGGTTCAAAAACCCTGTCACTCAACACTCCCGCCAACAGAGCAACAGGCATACTGATTAAGTCATACACTAAGAAATGAGCAGCAAACACCCTGCCCTGAAATTTAGCTGGTGTCCCTGCCATCCACAGTGCCGTTTCCGAACTTTCAATCAGAGGAAAATTGATAGAAGAGCAAAATTGGGCGGTCAGCCACACTGACAAACTCTGCCCCAGTCCAAACACTACTTTTGCCAACCCAATAAGACTAAATCCTACCAGCATTCCCCTGACATTGCTCCGAAACCCGCCCCAAACACTAACTAAAATCGCTCCTGTAATACCCCCAATCCCCGCCAGGGTGGAAACTGCTGCCAATGCTTGGGAACTACTATCAGTGCGAGCTAGGATCATCGGGTCGTAAACTGTGTTACTTACTCTACGAGCTAACTGAAATATGGTGGTTACAATCAGTAGCGATCTCAAACCAGGAGATTGCCAAAGATAGCGAATGCCAAAAGTAACTTCCGACCAAAATGAGGTCAAACGATTTAAGAGGCTTTCTTTTTTCTCTTCCATTTTCCCCTGCTCTAAAACAGGTTGAGGAATCTTCAGTAAAGCTAAAGTAGTAATGGGAATGGCAAAGGTAGCCAGCTTAATTGAGAAAATACCTCCCAGTCCGATAATGGGGTAAAGAATCCCTGCTAATGCAGGGGCAATGAGAATACAACTATAGCGAGTAGCTGTATCCATACTATTGGCGCGAGTATAGTTTTTGCTCTCTACCAGCAGGGTAATTGAAGCGCGATATGCCAGTCCCCCAAACTTACCGAATCCACCATTAATAGAAGCTGCTAAATAGAGATGCCAAATCTCAAGCTGTCCCGTTAGATGAAGCACTAAAAGCATGAGCGTCGAAACTACAACAGCAGCCTCGCTCAAAATCATCAGGTACTTACGACTGAAACGGTCTACTACTATACCTGCAAAAATCGCTGTGATAATCCTTGGTAGCTGATAGAAAAATCCTGTTAGAGCTAAAGATGTAGCCGAACCTGTTAACTCCCACACCCAAAGGGTAATGGCAAAGTCACCCATGCGAGTGCCGATAGAGGAGATGAGATGAGCAAGCCAGATGAGAGTGAACTTTCGCAAAAGATGTTAAAGAATGATTAAGAGTTGATGACTAATAATTTGAGCGGTTAAAAGTGCATAATCTGCACGTTGTCTTCAAAAGAACAGATGTTGGTTTAAATTCCTGTAAGATTATTGCTCAACATAAATTGATTATTAAAAAGCTTTATCAACAATTAACAATCTTAATTATGATGAGTATCAATTAATTGACATTCATCATAATTAAGATTGTTAATTGTTGATAAAGCTTTTTAA
>JBCDDV010000549.1:0-3187 GCA_039180145.1 Cyanobacteria bacterium P01_G01_bin.49
AAAATCTTTAAAATTTCTTTGAGAACTTCGATGACTTCTCCTTCAGAAAATATCCCTTTTCTCTGTAATTCTGTTTCTAAATCTTCCCCATCGATTAATTCTTGTACTAAATAAAAAAATTGTTCTTCTTGCTTAGTTAAACCGTTAGGAACTACTAGGGGAAAAAATGCATATAATTGAGGAATTTGAGGATGTTTACTACCTAATTCTTCTAAGGTAATCGCTTCTCGTTCAAACAATTGTTGAGCGATCGCTAATGCTTGAGGATTTAAGTTTCCTTCTGGTTGAAACTGTTTTACCACACACAAACGCATGGTAGGAGTGTAACGATCTTTGGCTAAAAATGCTGCCCCAAATCCGCCTTTCCCTAATAATTTTGATGGAAGATAACGACCCCCTAAAATTAGGGGCATACCGCAACTGGTACAGTATTTTTGTTGGATAGTTTTTAAGGTTGTGGGGTCATCCAGATCCGAACAATAATTTTTCGGATGAGAACATTCAGGACGAGTACAAAGGATTTCCATGTTAAATGGATGAAGTAGGGATTTTCTTTGCTTTTGCTTTTATTGTAAGCAAGGGATCACTTTTGAACAATTTTCTGCAACTTTGTAACCAAACTACATGGTTTAACCTCTGCTATATCTGGCCCCTGATGTACAGGTTTCTCGAATTTCTACCCCTTGAAGTCCCGGAAGTCCTGCTGTTTCTAATTTTTCAAACATCCATTGGGCGATCGCTTCACTGGTAGGGCTTTCTAAACCCGTTGTTTCATTGAGACAGTACAGTATTTGCTATTTTTTTGTTATAAATCGTTGCTAATAATTTGCGACTTGATCAGAGATTGTTTACTTGATAAGGTGGGCAATGCCCACCCTACCCTTTACTTATGGTACTCAACTTGAGACATAGCAGTATCCACTATTTTTGATTGTAAAATTGGGGTACTAGTCACTGAATCGTTGGCTAAAGAAAACAGAGGATTCGATAAAATTCCTGCCAAAGTCGTCGCAATCATTGACAATACTAAACCCACTTGTAAAGGTCGCATTCCCAACAAATTCCACTGAACTTGAGGATAGTTTTTCACAGAATCTGACATTTCATGGGGTTCTTTCACCACCATCATTTTTACCACACGAATGTAGTAATAAATAGATACCACACTGGTGACTAAAGCTAATAATACCAGTCCATAAAGATCGGCTTGCCAACCTGCCCAAAAAAGATAAATTTTGCCGAAAAAGCCCGCAAAAGGAGGAATACCGCCCAAAGAGAGAAGACAAATGCTTAAGCCTAGGGTTAATAAGGGATCTTTATGATACAGTCCTGCATATTCACTAATTTGATCCGTCCCTGTTCGTAGAGAAAAGAGAATGACTCCACTAAAAGCCCCTAAGTTCATGAACAGGTAAACTAATAAATAGAAGACCATGCTGGAGTACCCTGCATCGGTTCCAGCCGTTAACCCAATCATCACAAACCCTGCTTGGCCAATAGAAGAATAGGCTAACATCCGCTTCATGCTGGTTTGGGCCAAAGCAACCACATTGCCCAAAATCATACTGAGAATGGCTAAAGCTGTGAAGATTAAATGCCATTCATCGATAATAGAAGAGAAAGCCGTTACTAATAAGCGAATGGACAAAGCAAACCCTGCTGCTTTTGAACCGACGGATAAAAAAGCCACAACCGGAGTGGGAGAACCTTCATAAACATCCGGTGTCCATTGGTGGAAAGGAACCGCCGAAATTTTAAAAGCGACCCCTGCAATGACAAACACTAGAGAAATTGCTAATCCTAAAGATTCTCCGCCACTAGGAGTAACAATATTAGCAGAAATAGCACTGAGGACGGTTTCTCCCCCAGATAAACCGTAAAGTAAGGAGGTTCCATAGAGGAAAATAGCAGAACTAGAAGCCCCAATCAAGAGATATTTTAAGGCTGCTTCGTTGGAACGGGGATCTCGCTTCATGTATCCCGTCATTAAGTAAGAAGAGATACTTAGCATTTCCAACGAGATAAAAATCATCACTAATTCATTGGCCCCAGAGAGGAACATTCCTCCCAAAGTGGCGGTTAACATGATGGCAATGAATTCTGCTAGAGATGTTCCTGTTTGTTCAACATAACGGACAGACATCAAAAGTGTGACAACGGTAGAAAGGGCAATAATGGCCCGAAAAACAATACTCAGATTATCGCCATTAAATGCCCCCAAAAAGCCGATAGGAGAAGCAGTATCCCAAGCCAGATAAAGAGCAAAAATTGAAGCCAGTAAACCAGCGATCGCGGCATAAGGTAGCCAAGTTCTGGTATTGCGTCCCCCAATGAGATCAGCGATGAGAATAAAGATCAGGGTAACGATCACAATTCCTTCTGGTAGAATTGTTGCTGCATTCAGTTGACTGGCAATGTTACTAGAAAAGTCCATAGGGTTTTAGAAACAAAGTTTGCGTAAAAAGACACCTAAGAGTTAAGCGTAAGAGACACATCTGGGTTTGATGAGATGAACGTCCTATTGAATGATAAAGGAAAGAGGCAAATTCAGGCTAGTTTTTAAGACAGCGATCGCACTTTAGGGAAGTTCAGGATTTTTGGCTGTTTACTATGCTAGCAAGGGGACATATGAGTACAATGAACGTATTCTTACAGTTGTCAGCAAAAATTAAGGAAAAGATCTTTCTGGAAAATTGAAAGGCTATTGAAGTGTTAGGGCTTTAGGTTAACGTTATCGTCTTATTTATAGAATCGATAAAACCCCAATTGTTGTTGTGATTATTGCGGCTGGACTTAGGAAACAAGGAGACAAAAAAGATATTTATCAACTCCTTGAGAAATTAATTATTAATCGAGACTTAGAATCATAACTTTTGTTTTGCTTTTTGCCAATCAGGACATTGATTATTTTTTAACCAACCATAGGGATGAAACCCACAAATTAATTGAGTTCTCAGATGACGATTATAACCATAAAATTGTCCGTGATAGTGACAGCAACCCAGACAAGTAATAGGGCGAGTTGACTCTACTTGAGTAAACCCCAATTGAGAACGCAAAACTTGACAGTTAGATTGATAAAGATGTCGGTTTTTTTTCAACATTCGGAAGCGAGAAAGATTTGCAGTAGCCATGATTAGTTTAGGATTTTAGAAGTTTAGAGAATTATGAATCCCTTATTTCTTAC
>JBCDDV010000550.1:0-3186 GCA_039180145.1 Cyanobacteria bacterium P01_G01_bin.49
AAATTATTTTCCATAATTAATTTTCCTCACAATTAAACATGAGAACCTACCAAAGATAATGTCTGCTTTTCTACTTTCCAACTAGCAGGCCATTGAATTTTATCGGCTGTAAATCTCAATGGATCATCTTCAGGTAAAGGACTATTAAATGATTCTTCAATTAATTCAAATACCCCATTATCAAAAGGAGTCCCTTCTGCTTGCTGTTTTAAGACAACACGCTCTCGAATCTCTCGTTTTTGTTGAGTCAATGCCCGATGATGACAATAAGGATTATTCCCTCGTCGATCAAAGAAAACATGAGCCGTCCAACTGCAACCCCCTCGGCATAATTCTGCAAATTCACAAGTTTTACAAAAACCCCAAAGATGGTCAGTTCCTTGAGGAGTTCCTGCGCCTAAATTGAATCGTAATTCTTCAGTTTCTTCGATAATTGTTCTCAGAGAATGGTCTCGAATATTTCCTCCCGTATAAGCAGAAGTCGGCAAAGAAGGACACCCTTTAATCGCACCATCCGCTTCAATGCCTAACGCAGAAAGTCCTGCCGTACATCCTTGCCAAAATGACCAGGCATCACCCCCACGAAGTAATCTTTCATAGGGGCCATAGTAGCCAATATTATTACCTGCTTGCACCCGAACTCCCTCTTGTTTTGCCTGTTGTGCAACCCTAGCTATCATGGGATAGACATCTAACAATTCATAAGGTTGTAAAAGGATATGATTATTATCGGCAGCCCTTCCCATCGGAACGGTTAATTGAATTTGCCAGGCAAAAATGCCAGCATCCCGAAGACGCTCATAAATAAGAGGAAATTCTGGAGCAGACAGACGATTAATTTGAGTATTGCAACCAAAAGGAATTCCGGCTTCTTTGAGGTGACTCATGGTTTTAAACGCCCATTGCCAAGAGCCTTTTTTACCCCGTTGATAGTCATGGGTTTCCTCTAAACCATCAACGGAAACAGAAACGACTTTAATTCCCGCTTCTTTCATGCGATGGGCAGTCTCTAAGGTAATACCATAGCCACCAGTCGTCATGCCACAAATCATGCCTGCTTGAGTAACTGCTTGGGCAATTTCTAGCCAGTCTGGACGTAAAAATGCTTCCCCTCCAATTAAAGTAACTTCTTTGATCCCTACTTCAGCCATTTGTTGAACTAAATTTAGGGCTTCTTGGGTTGAAAGTTCTTCAGTTCTATTGTGTCCAGCGCGAGAGCCACAATGTTGACAAGCGAGGTTGCATTTCAGGGTAATTTCCCATACAGCATAACTGATTCGGCGATATTCCATCAGAATTCCTTTGATTGCATTAGTTAACTTTTTAAATGTTCATGTGGCTTTTACCAATCGGTTGAAATAACCACACCATATAAAGGCTGAGCGATAGGAGGCCAAGGTTTAGGAGGCCAAATAACACCATAAAGAGCTTGAACTGGGCCAGAGGGTAAATAACTACTAACCCCACCAAATACGGCTTCTAATTCCTTTTCATTAAGGTCTTGTAATTCTCCTTCTTCAAGACTTGATTCTAAAAGCTCAGACGTATAGCTTTCCAATTCTTCTTGAGTAAAATTGTAGCCAGATTCTTGAACAAATTGACTACATTCTTCTTTGGTTTTTACACCTTGAAGATGAGTACGAAAAGCTTCATCTTGAGCTAATCTTTGGTAAAACTTTTTAACATCAACTAAAGACATGATTGACTCCTTTTTTATAATTGATCGCCTAGAAAAACAACGCCATAAAGCAGTACGGGAATAATGGGAAGAAAAGCTGAGCTAACTCCACCAAATACAGCTTCTAACTCTTGTTTATCTAAGTCTTTTAATTCTCCATCTGCTTGGGAAGATTCTAGTAGATGGGAGGTATAGGTTTCAAACTCTTCTTGCGTAAAATCATAGCCAGCTTCTTGAACAAATTGACTACATTCTTCTTTGGTTTTTACTTCTTGAAGTTCAGAACGAAACTCAACATCTTCAGCTAATCTTTCATAAAATGCTCTTACATTTTCGAGAGACATAAATTTATTCTCCAATAGAATTAGGCATTGATACTTCACGAACTAATGCAGAAGCGTTATAGTTATCGGTAATAACTTGTGAACACCGCAGACAAGCTGCTTTTCCTTCCTGTTGAAACCAACGACAATCTTTTCTAATTGAACAGGCAGGTAACTGCTGTTCAACAACAGGTAATTTTTCAACAACTCGCTGTGCTAAACGACAGTTATTTCCATCAAAATGTACACATTTATTGGTTGCACAAGTGGTAGCAGTACGAAAGACTTCAGCAGGTGTTACGGGTGCAGCTAGTGCCATTAATTCCTCTGTCAAAGGTTGAGGTTTTTTGAGATAAGTAACACGAGGAGTATCAACTGTCCCACTAATTACACCAAAGACAATACTATTGGGTAAATCTGATCTATTAGAACTTGGACAAAGGGTAAATTTATTAGAGCTAGAGTCTTCCATATTTTGCCTCTCAATAAAGTTTCAATATGGGCAGATAATTTTTGAGATCAATCCAAATCTTGACAGAGAATAAATACAAGAAAGATTAGTAAGGTTTAGCCTTTTTGAAGATGCTTGACTAAACAGGTCTAGATAGTTAGAACATTAGGCTCTATAATGACTATTCCTATAATAAAAGGACAGTGAGGATCGAAAGAACAATAGGGCTTGAGAGGATAAATTTGCTTTCCTCCCTCAATATTTTTAGCTTCTGCTTCAGAAATCTCGATCAAAACATCATCTACAATTTGCTGTCTTCTGAGGGCTGCATTAGCGACGGATTCTTCAATTAAGTCAGAAATTTCAACATGGTCAAATTTTTTATTCATCTTGTGACTCCTCTTGTTTTCTTAGAGCTAGAATGATTTAAAAAGGGATTGACAGTTAACGTTTAACATTAGCAAAAATATCTTTGTTGCCAATTTAAAATGGATGATATCCTAAGATAATGATAGGAGGAATGGCCAACCCTCCTTCAATGTTTTTTATTTCTGCTTCAGAAGCATCTATTAAAGAATTTTCCACTCCTTGTTGTCTTCTGTGGGTTGCAACAGTAATTGATTCTTCAATTAAGTCAGTAATCTCGACTTGATTTGAATGATTTTTTGAATACTCTTTCATTATTTTTGTACGATTAAGCGATAGATACAATGCAATGTCTAATAAAATACAAT
>JBCDDV010000551.1:0-3186 GCA_039180145.1 Cyanobacteria bacterium P01_G01_bin.49
AAATACTTTTGATAATTAATCACTTAATTGAGAACGATATTAATCGCTGATTCAAGGTCTTGCTGACTTAAATTTGTTACTATAAATACTTCTTGCACTGTTTTTCCTTGTCTGGCGATCGCTTTATAGCCTCCCCGAATTGGCACTGATATTCGTAATTTTAGATGAGGACAATGACCTTTTGCACGACTAATGACCCCAGGAGTAACTGTACGAATGCCTGTAAATTTGATTAACTTTTCTAAAATAGGAATTAACCCGTCAAGGTGAGTTGAATGATTCCAAACTAGCCTTCCCTTGTCTACTGAAGTCATAATTTAAGCTTCCTCCAAAGGGGCCATCGTCAACCCTTCACGGCGTAATTGTTGGTGATAAAGTTCTGCTTGTTCTTGTGGCCCTATCCACACCGTTGCCAGTCCCTGATGATGAACTTGGTTAGTCAGTTCCCAGGCATAATCACTGGTCATGGCAGGGATATACTTCATCAAGCAGTTAGCCACATGTTCAAAGGTATTAAAGTCATCATTGAGAACAATAACTTTGTAGTTAGGATAGGACTTACGATCAACAACTGTAGACCCTTTTGGTGCAGTCGATGTAGAGGTAGCCATCCCTTGAATTGCTGCGGATAGTCTCTTACTCATGTATATCAGTGCTTAGAAAGTGGCTGAGATGCTGCCATTATAATTTATAGATCATCTTAACAATTTTTTCCGATTAGGAAAAGTCTTGTTAAATAGGAGTTTTGTTGATGGTTCATTGTTCCTCCACACTCCCCCCACTCCCCACACTCCCCTGTTCCTAAACTCAGGTTACTATAGGGGAAGAAAATTAGTATTAACGAGTTAGAGTTGTTCGATGCTCTCTTTGTTGCAGATTCAAAATTTTGCTTTGGTTGACCAACAAACCCTCGAATTTGGCGGGGGTTTAAATGTGTTGACAGGAGAAACGGGAGCAGGAAAATCGATTATTCTCGATGCGATCGATATTGTTTTAGGGGGGAAGGTCAATAATCGTCTCATTCGTCAAGGCACTCAACAAGCATCTCTTGAGGCAACTTTTCAAACTAATCGTGACATTGAGAAATGGTTACGACAACAAGAAATTGAAACCTTAGAAGATGAAACTGTGGTCTGTTTGCGAGAGTTATCTTTAACCGGAGAAACCCTGCGATCGCGTTCACGAATTAATGGAGTTTTGGTCAATTTACAATTAATGAGACAGTTGCGGGAGAAGTTAGTCGAAATTACGGCCCAAGGACAAACCGTACAATTAATGGATGCTACTCGACAACGGGAATTACTAGACCTCTATGGTGGTAATCTTATCGCTAAACAGCGAAAAATTGTCGAATCTGCTTACGAAAATTGGCAATTGCAAAAGAAAATATTAGAGAAACGCCGTCAATCTCAACAAGAACGGTTGCAAAAGTTAGATTTATTAGACTATCAAACTAAAGAATTAGAAGCAGCACAATTAACCGATGTCGACGAATTAGATACCCTCGAACAAGAACGCGATCGCCTCTCCCATGTTGTCGAGTTGCAGCAGCTAAGTTATCAAACCTATCAACTTCTTTACCAAAACGATAGTGGTGAACCTGCCATTGCCGATCGCTTGGCAGAAACAGAAAACCTGTTGACAGATATGACAAAATATGATTCAAGAATTGAGTCTATTTTGGAAATGGTGAAATCCGCTTTAACCCAAGTAGTTGAAGCAGGACAGCAAATTAACGGATATGGCGATGAGTTAGAAGGCGATCCTCAGAGATTAACAGAAGTAGAAGAAAGAATTAATGCACTTAAACGAATTTGCCGTAAATATGGCCCCAGTTTAAAGGAAGTAATTGCTTACCAAGAAAAATTGCAAGCAGAATTAAGAGAATTAACCGATACTGAACAATCGATTGAACAATTAGAAAAAGCAGAAAACCTTGCTCAAGAAACGTTAATAACAGCCTGCCAAGAATTAACTAAATTGCGTCAAAAAGCAGCAACAAAATTAGAGAAACAATTAGTCAAAGAATTAAAACCCTTGGCAATGGATCAAGTTATTTTCGTTTGTCAAATTACACCAATTTCTCCTAGTATAATCGGAAGTGATAAAGTCATCTTCTATTTTAGTCCCAATCCCGGAGAGAAAATTCAACCCCTTTCTAGTACCGCATCCGGGGGAGAAATGAGCCGTTTTTTGTTGGCTTTAAAAGCGTGTTTTGCCCAATCTGAAAAATGTTCTGGAACCCTAGTGTTTGATGAAATTGATGCCGGAGTTTCTGGAAAAGTTGCTCAAGCGATCGCTGAAAAATTACATAATTTAAGTCAAACTTATCAAGTTTTGTGCGTCACTCATCAACCATTAGTTGCCGCAATGGCAGAAAACCACTTTCGGGTTGAAAAACAAATTATTGAAGAAATATCGCAAATCAATCATCAAGAAAATGGGCAATTAAGTTTACCTGAACTTAGGACAGTCGTCAGAGTCAAAGAATTGCAGAATTTACAGACAAGGCGAGACGAATTAGCTCAATTAACCGGAGGACATTCTGCCGAAGAAGCGACACAATTTGCTGAGTCACTATTAACTAAAGCGGAGGCCTATCGACTGGGAAAGCGGTAACTTTAGAAATCAAAGAAGATAAACAATCAAATCACTTGATTGAGAACATTATTATCATTAATTTATTTATTTTTCTCTTAGGATTAGGAATATTTATCTGGAATAAATAGTTAATACATTCAGTTTTCATCTTGGATTTTTCGGTTTATATTCTCTTCCCAATGATTATCTTCTAAATCTACCGTGATCATTCGACCATTTACTTTTGAACGGTCAATATAAGCATAAAAAGCAGTGGTATCTTCTCGATAGGTCAATACATATTCTCTAAGTTCATCTAAGTTGAGATTATCATAGTTGATGGAGTTCATGATTCATATCCTCCTGTTGATTCGTTGGATTCATGTAGTTAAAAAAATTTGAATCTATAGTTACAATAGCTGGTCGATAAGCAGGGAAAAGGTGCAAAATTTTAGTTTTCTGGAACATTTACAATAAATAAAAAAGCGACCGCAAAAAAGCAATCGCAGCAATATTTAGTTACATTTCTTAGACTGAAGAAATACTATTTACTCTGATAATAGTGATTGAAACTTTGATACTTTGTTTGAGGGTGATAGAGATGAC
>JBCDDV010000552.1:0-3185 GCA_039180145.1 Cyanobacteria bacterium P01_G01_bin.49
CTCTACAGAAAATTAGCATCCTTGAAACTTGAACAAGCAACTACAAAAGTTAGCTTGAATCAAAAAAATATTCTAAAATCTGGTAAAAGAAACCAAAGGAATAAAGAATTCAATCAAGCTCTTGAAATAATTGATTCCCTGAGATTAGCAGAATTACAAAACTATTTTGGTAACGATTGCATTACAACAGCTATCACAAGCCAGAAAGTTGATGAACTCCTCGGAGGTTCGGAAGGAAAAACAGCAGTAATTAGTTCTATTTTCCTAGATGATAGAGTTGCAATCTTACTTGATTTACCAGATAAATCACAACATATTGAATGGATTGAGCAAGTTAATAATCAAAAAATTACTAAGCAAGAATTAGAAGCAGAAATCATCAACTTTTTAACAGAATTGAGAGGACAACAAAGATTTCGTGTTGATGACTCACCTGAAGCTCAAAAAGTATATAAAAATGCAAGAAAACTTTATGATTTAATCATTAGACCTTTTGAGGAAAAAGGTTATTTAAACCAAGATAAAATTCAAACTATAGTTTTTGTCCAAGATGGTTTATTTCGTAGCATTCCGATGTCAGCTTTAATTGATAAAAAATCTGGCAAATATCTAATTGAAAAATATGCTATTGCTACAACACCTAGTCTACGTTTAACAGCACCAAAACAAAATAATCGAGAAATAAATCGTGCGATGTTATTCGGTTTTAACGAAGAAGCCGAAATAGATGGAAAGTTATTTGATTCTTTACAGTTTGTGAATTCAGAAATAGAAGCCCTCAAGAAGCTTTTCTCTAGTACTAAAATATTAAAATATGAAGATTTAATTCCTAGCGATATAACCGATATAAAAGATAAACCAAGAAAAAATATCTTCCCAATTATTCACATTGCGACCCACGCACAATTTGGATTTACTCCAGAAGATACATTTTTAGTTATGGGAAAAAATCGAAAATTAACAATTAGCGAATTAGAAAAATTTTTGACAGGTATTAGTGATAATATTAATACACTTGAACTTCTAACCTTAAGTGCTTGTCAAACCGCAACAGGAGACGAACGTGCTAACTTAGGTTTAGCTGGTGTTGCTCTAGAAACAGGGGTCAAAAGCGCTTTAGCTTCTCTGTGGGCTGTAAACGACGAATCTACATCAATTCTAGTTCAAGAATTTTATCAAAACCTACGTGCAGGTCAAACCAAAGCCAAAGCTTTACAGCAAGCTCAAATAGCATTAATTCGTAACACAAATCAAACACCTGGAATACGAGAAGAATACAGCAAACCTTATTACTGGTCACCGTTTATTATGATTGGTAATTGGCTATAATATGGCAATTCTTATCAACTCCGGCTAACTATTCACGATATATGAAATGATGATTTCACATCTTGGGAGACGTAACAGTGTTACGTCTCTACACAGCTTCTACGTTTTTTACAAAATTTATACAAATATATAATTCATAGTGTAATTCAGCAACGCCTTATTACTCATTACTCATTACTCATTAGTTATTACTTATCCCCCGCAGATATGTTAACTGTTTAACCTGACACGATATCACGTATTATTTGAATTATAGATGCACCCTAAAAGTTTAATGTAAATATAACCAGCTTGCTGTTGTGTATTTTTTTCTAATTGATGATTTGTCAAAAATTACAGATTTTTACTCTAACTATTTACCTACTTTATTGGTGGAAATAGCTTTTAAACTATTAATTCGTTGCTGAATGTACTGTTTTTTAGTCTCCACTGTTTCTTTATCTAATTCGTTTTTATAAACTAAAATTAGGTCATTAATAAGACTTAGATAAACCTTTTGAGATGTACTTTGGTCGGAGATATTAAAAACTTCCTCTAAAGCTTCATACCATAAATCATTACGAGCATAAGTATATGCTTTTTGACTGATGCTTTTAGCCCTAGAAATTTGCGCTTCTAATTCCTTTGGCTTCCTTATTACTTCAAACTCTGCTTTCTGAGTAAAAAAACTGCCATCAGTACAGGGAATTGATACCTGCCATAAATATTGTTTACCCGGCTTTAAAGCTTTACTCCGAGGAAGCTTGAAGCTATTGGTACCTTGTTTCATTTGAGATTTATTTACTCTTGCAATCTCAACAGTTCTATTAATTTTGTTATCCGTACCAAATTCGTAGATGTGAACTTCCGTTTCTTCAGGTTTAGATGCAAACCAAGACAGAGTTGGATTTAAAGAAGCCGTTTTTCCCACAAATGTATGAGGTGCAAGAACGGTTAAAGGTTCTCTTTCTTCCCCAGGACAACCTCTTGAACCTCCGACTCTAGTGTTTTCCTTGGGAGGTCTTCTTTTTCGGGGTATATATCTAGCAGAGGCTATATTAGGTAGAAATATTAACCCGCCGAATAACAGTGCACCTAGCAATTTGTAATTAACTGATTCAACTAGTATCGGATAGATTTTATTCATCATGATATTAGCCATTAGCATCATTAACAGTAAACCATGGAAATAGATTATATTCCAAACTTACTTAACAGTACTTTGGAAACATAACTAATCTACGTAATTTATTATATATACAACTGCTAAAGATACAATTTCTAATTTCTTTTTAGAGGCCAGCTAATCTCACATAGAGCTCCTTTCGGGGAAATAGACCTTCTTATAAATTGACCTGATAGCTTATTAGCTAAAGCTTTAGATTGTTTTGTACCTTTACTAGGGTCTAATGTTTTTATACCGCATCCATTATCCTTAATACTTAAATAATACCATCCTTGATTAATTTTTCCAACTACTTGGATGCGTTTAACACCTTGTGCATGTTTTCCTACATTACATAAAGATTCTTCCAGAAATTGGCATAGTTCTCGTTTGCATTCAATACTGAGGTATTTATCATCCACTGGCTCAAAAGAGCGGGTTTTGACTTTAATATCACTAAAATATTTTAAATCATCTCTTTGCAAAGTACTGCTAAACACTTCATAGAAAAGTTCATTAACTGGTCTGCTTAAATCTAAAGCTAAACCACTACCTAAACGTAAAATTTCTTGATTATTCAAAGCTTCTTTTTTTAAGAATTCACCAATTTCTCTAATTTCACGATTAAGTTTTTCTAGCTGTAAAATTATTTGTTCTTGCGGTAGTTGTTGGGTACGAATACCACTTAAAGCATTGGCTAATGTTTGTAAAG
>JBCDDV010000553.1:0-3182 GCA_039180145.1 Cyanobacteria bacterium P01_G01_bin.49
CTCCCCCACCCCCCTGTTTCCCCCCTCCCAGGGGGGACTGGGGGAGAACCGCCCTGGGCGAGCTTCCTTGCTCAAATCCCGATTCTCTCGTTGAAAAAGCGATGTCAGAACTGGGAGGTTCCCTCCCAGATTATCTGATATCAAGAAATCCGAACTCTGAACTCCTAACTCCTAACACCGAACTCACGTAAAACAAGTTCAAAAAATGAGTCAGTTCTAGCAGAAATACTCTCTAATACTTCTATTCCGGTTATTTTAAGGAGGGCATTTGCTTATGCCAATCTGTCGATTGTTCATAGGCATAACCTACTTGAAAGAGTTTTCCTTCTTCAAGAACATTACCAATTAACTGTAAGCCAATAGGTAAACCTTGTTTATCGAAACCACAGGGAATACTCATGCCTGGTAAACCCGCTAAATTGACGGGAATTGTCATTAAATCTCCCAAATACATACTCAAAGGATCTGAAGTCTTTTCCCCTGCTTTAAATGCGGTTGTGGGATAGGTAGGACAAACTAAGACATCTACTTTTTCAAAAGCAGCATCAAAATCCTGTTTGATTAAGGTGCGAACTTTTTGCGCTTTGAGATAATAGGCATCGTAGTATCCTGCGGATAAGGCATAAGTTCCCAACATAATCCGCAGCTTTACTTCAGATCCGAATCCTTTGGCGCGGGTTTTGCCATACATATCAATGAGGGTATCTGCTTCCTCTCTGATGCCATATTTAACCGCATCGTAACGGGCTAAATTGGCAGAGGCTTCTGAAGGGGCAATAATGTAATAAGCAGGTAAGCCGTAGCGGAAACGAGGACAGGAAACCCTTTTGACTTTTGCTCCTAAACTTTTAAGATGAGCGATCGCCTCATTAACGGTTTTTTCTACGACTGGCTCTAATCCTTCCCCAAAGGTTTCTTCGATGACTCCAATGGTTAATCCTTTCAAGGATGGTTTAAGGAATTGGGTATAGTCGGGAATAGCAGCCTTAATACTGGTGGAATCTTTAGAATCATAGCCAGCGATCGCCCCTAACAAAATTGCGGCATCTTCTACACTACGGGAAAAAGGGCCAATTTGATCTAAGGATGAGGCATAGGCAACTAACCCGAAACGAGAGACTAACCCGTAGGTTGGTTTTAGCCCGACAACGCCGCATAATGACGCTGGTTGACGAATAGATCCCCCTGTGTCTGATCCCAGAGCAACGACACATTCTGAGGCAGCCACCGCAGCAGCCGATCCCCCCGACGATCCTCCTGGTACTCTAGATAAGTCCCAAGGGTTGGCAGTGACTTGATAACCAGAGTTTTCGGTTGAACTGCCCATGGCAAATTCATCTAGGTTAGTTTTGCCCACCATAATTGCCCCTGCATCTTTTAATTTTTGGGTGACAGTAGATTCATAGGGGGGGATAAAATTGTCTAATATTCGAGAGCCACAGGTTGTGGTGATGCCTGTAGTACACATATTATCTTTAATACCGATGGGAATACCTGCTAATAGTCCAATTTCTTCTTTTGCCGCAATTTTTTGATCTACTTGCTTGGCTCTTTCTAAGGCATAGTCGGCAGTAATCTGTAAAAAACTTTTGACTTGAGGATCGACAGATTTAATACGTTCTAACGCTTCTGTGGTAATTTCAACGGCAGACCGTTCTTTTCTGACTAATTGTTGATGCAGTTCGCGGATAGATGCCAAGTTGGTCACTCCTATGCAATCTAGGTTTTACTATACGTCTACTTCATTTTAAAAGACTCAAAAAAATCACCCTTTTTATTCACGGCAATTCTGAGACCAATTAAAATACTATCTCATCGCGTAACCTCTGAAACAGTTTACGAGTCGCTGTAAAGGAAATATGAGTAATGGCATCTTTGCCAGTTGCTTGCTCTAATTGCTTAACCAGTCCGCTCTTAATATGAGAGCCGTTATTGGTAGTAACCCCAACTCCTAATTAATGTCCAGATATAATGTAACCTGAGTTCGGGATAAGAAAATCTAGTAGAAAGTCGGTAACAGGGAGAAGTGAAGATGTAAGGGAGGGGATGTGAGGAGAGGGAGAGGAGGAAGTAATAGAATTAGGAGAAGACAATGAACAATCAACAATCAACAGAACTCCCCAATTCCTGAAACCGAACTGAGGTTAATGTATTAAAAAAGACCTTTGGGTTAGGCGGTTATCTGGGTCAATTAGTCCCCAAAAAGTGATTTATAACTCAGGGGTATAACCTTATGCTATTGTGTACTTTATTTCTAGGAATTATCGGTATTTTACGGCGGGGGAGAATGCAATGAATATTTTAGGAATTTCGGCTTATTATCATGATAGTGCAGCCGCTTTAGTCCAAGGAGGAAAAATCCTAGCGGCGGTTCAAGAAGAAAGATTGACTCGCAAAAAACATGATGCAAGCTTTCCCAAAAATGCCATTAATTATATTTTATTTGAAGGGAATATTTCTCTGCAACAATTAGATTATATTGTCTTTTATGAAAAACCATTAATTACCTTTGAACGGTTGTTAGAAACTTATCTGACTTATGCACCTCAAGGATTTCGTTCTTTTATCACGGCGATGACAGCTTGGTTACAAGAAAAGCTTTATTTGAAAACAGTTTTGAAAAAAGAATTGGCCAAATTAGGAAATTGTAAAACTTCCCAACTTCCTCCTTTATTGTTTACAGAACATCATCAATCTCATGCTGCTTCTGCTTTCTTTCCCAGTCCTTTTCAAGATGCCGCAATTTTATGTTTAGATGCAGTGGGAGAATGGGCAACTACCTCTTTATGGCTGGGAGAAGGTAATCAAATGATTCCTCGATGGGAAATTGATTTTCCTCATTCTTTAGGCTTATTATATTCTGCTTTTACTTATTGATTACAAAACTTGAATTTCTGACAAATTAGAAACTACCCTATCTCCAGCAAGAGACATTAAATTAGGTTGGCGATTCACGCCTATTGCTCCCGCTGCCCCTGCGGCTTGTGCCATTTGGATGTCTAGTGAGGAGTCTCCTACCATCACAGTTGTCTCAGGCGTTACGCCTAAAGTTTGGCAAGCTTGAATATATAGCTGAGGATCTGGTTTAAACATTTTTCCATCCACTCCTTGGCTTAGATCGATATATTGTTGGAGTTGATGATTGCTAACAAATTTTTGTACTTCTAGGGTTGAATCTGCAG
>JBCDDV010000554.1:0-3180 GCA_039180145.1 Cyanobacteria bacterium P01_G01_bin.49
GAAAGGCACACTTTCAAATCTTACCCAATAGATAGACCTATATTTTGGACTACGCACTGCCAAGATTATTTAAAGCAAAACGAGGAACACTCACAAAACTTATGTTGTTCCTCGTCCTTCATCAAAAAAATGGTCTATCTATTGGGTAAGATTTGAAAGTGTGCCTTTCTCTACTTTCCAACAACCATAGACTACAAATAAAGGTCAAAGAGCGGGGTTTGATACCGACTTTCAAGATGTCCTCAAGGTTTAACGTCGGCGTGATCGCTGTCTTCGCCGAGTCGCTTCCTTGCGCTTCCGTTTTTCTTGTGGCGTTTCAAAAAATTGGTGCTTTTTATAGTCTGTGTAAATTCCAGCTTTAGCAACCTGTCGTTTAAACCGACGTAACGCAGATTCAATAGGTTCGTTTTGACCGACGACTACTTGGGTCATTATTTAACTTTACACCTCCTGTTTACTTTGATAGGTTATTAATATTTCCATGGACAAACCTAATGGAATTCTTGCTTTTTCGGGTTTTATTTAGCTAAGATTTCGGTTTTAGCCTATCGTTAGCTTCCCCCCTCACAAGTTTCGCGTTTATTCTCCACTGCCAGGCAGCCAGTAGATAGTAAAACTTATTATTTACGTAACTTGTCAACAAGGGCCGACTTTATTTCTATTAAAGCCCATTAAGCCAAAATTTCTCAACCTATCAAGTATACCTTATTACCTGGATCATAAGTCAGGGGTTTTGTATTAATTCATAACATTAATTCCTTGAATCAACCAGCGATCGCCTTGACGAACTAAATCATAACGAACTATGAGGTTATCATCATAAGAACGGCTGATTTTTTCTTGTCGATAAAATTTCCCTGCCTCTTGAACATTGGCTTCGACGATTGCTTGATTGGGATTATTTTCGTTGGGCTGAAGAGACTTAATGTCAACTTGATGTTGATATGTCCAATAATCTTGAGCTTCTTGCAATCTTTGAGCGCGATTTTGCCACTGGGATAACAGAGGATCCGTTAAAATTGGCTCGAAAGACTCAGTTTTATATTCTTTACCAAAGGCTTGAGATTTACTAGATAGCCAAGTTTCAATCACTTGCTTAGCCCCCTCTAAGGTTAACATTCCCGTAACAGTGAGAATTTGGGCATTAGCAGGGGGAATATTAATCAACGGCTTATCTAAGGAGACAGAATACTGTCCTTGTTCGAGGGCAGATAAGGGAGAAGTAGACCGAATCCCCCAAGTAATCAATAAACTAACTAGCCCTAACACTGTCAAAGAAATCAACCCAAGTTGAGGCGTTAATGTTAGTTTTTTCTGTCGATTAACTCGCCGATTACCACGATGGGCAATATTTTGCGGGTTAGAAGTGGAAGAGGGAACTGATTTGGGGAACGAATGAGTCTTCGATGCTGTCTTGGGAAGTGAAGAAGAATGAGTCTGAACTGTGGAGGCAGGGCTAGGAACGCGACGGGAGTTTTGTTTATTTCTGCGGCGACGGGCGGCACGAATATCAACCGGTTTTTTGGGTGTTGCTGATAGAGGGGCAGCCATCACTGTTCCTCCGCCACCAGCAACTGCTTGAGTTTGTTGATAAACAGGATAGGCATAAGCGGCTGTCCTGCTATTTACTGCTTTGCCTGAGACACGACGACTTTGTGACACGCCTCTAGCTATTGTTACAGAACTTAGTTGTTGGTCTTCTTGGGAAAGTTGCTCTAAATAGGACTGAACTTCACCATTAGCAAAATATTCTTTTAACGATACTCGTTGGGTAGTTAAGTCTCGAAAATGGCAAAAAACTTCTGTTTTTAACCAATGTTCTCCGTATAAACAAAGTCCCGGTAAAAGATCAGGCGCACCTTGAGAATGTTCTCCAATGAAGATTAATGCTTGTTGATCTTGACACCTTTCTAGGGCTTTAGCAGCCGTTTCTGTTTGAGCTAATAGTAAAGCACAAATGGCTTTCTCTAACGAAACATCCTGACGATGTTCTAACCCTTCAAGAATACTTTGTGCTTCTACAATTAAAGATGGTTCTTTTTGGGCAAAACCACGAGCAATTAAGGCATAAACTCCTAAATAAGTGGCAACAGAAGAAGGACGCTGGGCTTCTGCCATAAACAGGTCTTCTTGTTCTTGAGCAGTCAAATATGAGCGAATTTGTTGAATAAAGCGTAAAAAGTCATCAATTCCTAGACCAGAACGATCATTTCCTTTGCCATCAATGCCTTGACGCTCTTCCAACATGGATTTTAGTAATTTAATCCCTGTGTCACGGGCGGCTTGATTATGGTCTGGCTGCGCTAATAATTCTAAAATCCGATAAGGACGCAATTTGTCAAGTTCTGCACAGATATCTGATTGTACTGAAGTAAATAGAGAATTTTTCTTAAGCAGAGTCAGTCCTTTAATTCCAGTAAAGGCAGCCTGCTCATATTCTCCTTGATGCCACTGTTCTCGACTAATTTCTAGATAAGCTAAGGCTAGACTTAAAATAATATCGGCTCTATTTTTGACAGATATCTCTTGTAATTCTAAGGTTAATGGGGACGAGGTTAATTGCTTAAGGTATTGTTCACCATACTTGATGATTAACTCGTATTCTCCCAATTCTTGGAGGATTAAAAGACTACCTCCCATTTGTTCGATTTTTATCTCAATCCCTGATATTTTCTCTGGGGAACTTTCCCCCATCGACTCTGTCTCTGACAAAGAGGTTGCCGAATTATTGTCTAATTCATTAGGCAAATGATCTTGTAGAAATTGTGCCTCATATTTTGCTCTGTGGACTGCATCACACAGAACATTATAGGCTTGGTTGAGCAGTTGCTTACGAGCTTGGATCGCCAGATTACTATATTCCCGACGGGGTAATTGCGCACTGCGATCCTGATAAGCTTGACGAAGTTGCTCATCTGTTGCTTTAGGGAAAACTCCCAAAATTCTGTAGTAGTCGAGCGATATGCGCACGGTTGACTTCCTCAGAGCGGGGTGACTTAAAATTTATAGGATTCATTCAGTGATGATAATTTATCATCGTTAAAATTTAGGGATTAGTGTTCACCTTAAGATAGATGTTATTTGAAAAAATTGTAGCTTAAAGATTCATATTCATAAAAGTTGTTGATTTATCTATACAATTTTTAGTTGCTTACGTGAGAATCCCTATTCAGTCTAAAC
>JBCDDV010000555.1:0-3176 GCA_039180145.1 Cyanobacteria bacterium P01_G01_bin.49
GGCGAATATCATCGAGGGGAGATTTTTGTTCTTCTACTTCATCAGACTCATCGGGAATAAATTCTAGAGTGACATTTATTTTTATTTTTCCCTTTTTCCAACCTGGAGAACCCGCACGCAGTATTTCGCAAGCCTCTCCTTGCTTGAACCAGTGTTGAATACCTCCTAATTCTGAATTACTAATTACGTCATCACTTATTGACTGTATTCCAGATCGGTTGAATGAATCTAAAATAATCTTCTTTAGTTTTTGAATGCTGACCCATTTTTCAGAGTTTAAAGATATGACATCTTTTGGATCGCATTGATTCAAACTTGAATTAGTGTTTAATTCAAATTGAGGTTGGGGTAGTGAATTATTAAAATATACTTTGCGTGCCATAATTTGAAACTGTCATAAAATAATATTTTTTTGTCAATCTAAGCTGTGGTCAACTCGACGTATAAAATAATTTTGATCGAGTGAAATTTGAATTGCTATATGTTATCAATCACTTCAACAGAATCGGCATGAATAAGATCATCTTTATTTTCTACAGACTTAATGCTGGTATCTATTAATTCAATAGTTGGTAATTTTTTGTCTAATAATTGGAGAGATTGCAAGCAACTATTTATTCCTTGTACTGACTGGTTATACTGCTCTATTTCTTGTTCTGTTTCTAATTGAGCTTTTTGATTCATGGCTATCTTAGCAATAGCTTCTTGTTCTAAAGTTTGCTCCAAAACTTTTTTGGCTTGAGGATAATACTGTAATATTTTGTCAGCCTGTTGTTGGGCAATGGGCAGCAAATGGGTTTTAATGGTTTGATTAATTGTCTGTCGAAAATTGCGCCTAATTGTGGCAGATACTTTAGGCTCAAAATCTAGCTTCAATAGCTGGCGAATTGCGGGCTCGGCTTCTACCATGCTGGCACAGTCATAACCTTGAGAAGTTTGCTGTAATGTTTGACGAAACTGATAGATAGAAAATGTTCCTTCGTCATAAAAACGTGGACTTTCTCGCACATAGCGATCGCACTCTGTTTTAGCTTCACTAATCAAAGCATGAGTTAATTTAGCTTCTAGTTCGTCTATTTGTTCGATAATTCCCGTATCTTCATTGAGCAATCGATTTAGATTGCGATAGTATTCTTGTTGTTTAGTGCGATCGCGCAAACGTTGACAGAAGTTTTGCACTAATGTCTCTGAGGCTTTAATGAGAGTAACCTCAAGTTCGTTAGCGACATAGTATAAAGCCTCTACTAATACAGCAATTAGAGGTGCAGTTGCATTACGAGAATGGGACAATGTAGCGCGACTATAGGCATCTTGTACGGAGAAAGTTTGAAGCAATTCATCAAGACGGCTGACCATTTGCGCCCTCAGCTTAAGAAAATCTGCCTCAAACAAAGAATCTTGGTTGGTGACAACGGAATTTACCTCATTTTCTATATGTACTGCAAATTCTTTACCTGTCTCCTGTAACTTTTGATTGAGTAATACCAATTCTTGAGTCTTCATCGACTCTATTTCATGGGGTTGATTATCTAATTCTTGTATTCGCTTGAGATAATGCTGTTTGAGGTTGAGACAAATCGGTTCGAGATCTTCTACGAGATTGATAAATAATTGGGGACGTTTTTCTTTTGTTAAGTAGTGGATAATGGCATTACGAAATTCTTCAATACCACTATCGGTAATTAATTGTTCGATCAGTGGTGTACCAAATTCACTGAGAATGCGAGTATAGTTTTCATTGGGTGTTTCGTAACCATTGACCGATACTCTAAAATTGGTGCGAGTAAGCTTACCAGAGTTGGCGCAGTAATTATTAAACTCACTAACAAACTGGGGCGTTTCTTCTTCTCCTCCCATTCCTTTGACACTTTCTGCAAAAATTGAATCTAAACCAAAGCGATCACGACTGCTGCTAGACTTGATTTGACTGCCATAAAATCCCAGTAAACCACTTGTTTTATATACTCGCTGGCTATCTCTAAACTGAGTACTAATTAAATCGTCCAAACGCTGTCTGAGTTGCCCGTTAAACCAAGTTTGATCGATGCGGTTGAAAACGTAGAAAACGCGATCGCGTATGCCCAAATTAGACTTCATCTTCTCCATTAACTCGGTTTCTGATGCCGTCATTTCTCCCGCAGCAGCGGGTTTAAGTACGCAAATTACCGCAGAAGTATCGGGGTGTTCGATTTTGCTATAGGTAAGTTCGGCATCTTTTTTAACTGGTGCATCTATCCCTGGCATGTCTACCAAGACGTTACCGTCTTCTAATAAGGGATGATGACAGTAGTATTCAACTTTAGTCAAAACCGCGCTATTGCTTCCCCGTCTGGCGTAGGTAGCAGCTTCAGCTAGATTGGAAAAATTGAATTCTTCCATCGAAAAGATATTGTTCCGATTAGCATCAATGCGATCGGAATTATCTTGATATCCTTTGAGAAGTAGGTTTAAAGCATTGGCTTTTTTTGCTCTTTCTGATTTACTCGCGCCACCTTCTTGTTCGATAATAGTTGTACAGGCTTGATATAGTAGATTGATAATTTCTGGCTGAGTGATATCATCCTTAGTCGATAGTCCTAAATGCTGACATAAGCTAACAGCCTGCTGTACGATTTCTGTTTCGCTTAGAAAAGTCAATACAACCTTTTCGGCATCAGATTCTGCATATTCAATGTAGCATTCTGTACCTGTGGCGTGTCCCTCCGCACTGTAAAGCAATTCCCGTTCTAATAGAGCGTTAATTAACATTGACTTGCCCGCACTAAAAGCCCCTGCAAATACAATTTCAAACTTAGGAGCGATCGCTTTTCTTAAAGATGCTTCTACTGCCAGAGTATCCTGATGTTCTATTTTAGATGCTGTATCGATTAAATCTAAGATCTTGTTGACATTATGCGACAATTCAGAACACTGAGGAGGTAGGAAATTCATATTAACTCTATGGGAATGTACTACTTTACTTAGAATTCACAGATATAGATCTGAATCACCGTTTGTTCCTTCTTGTTAGTTATTTATATGAAAGATATATTTTGTTTTGAGAATCTAAGATTGCGGCTTTCTGCTGCTTACTTAATCTATTTGGATCGGTCAATAAGAAAATCCAAGCGCATGTATCTAGTAAATATCTCATTTTGCACTAGATACCGAAAAGCCGATTGATTTCATCATCTTCA
>JBCDDV010000556.1:0-3171 GCA_039180145.1 Cyanobacteria bacterium P01_G01_bin.49
AGTTTCTGCTAATTATTTATTGAGGGGGTTGTTCAGCAGATTCAGGTACATCAAACGAGATTCTTTCTCCGAATTGATTGTTTAAATTGGTAGAGTCAACGACTCTTTGTAGCGTTGAAGTATCAATGGCTAAAGGAATTTGGTTGAACTTCGTTAATTGTTGATCGACGTAATAAATAAAGCGATTCGTTTCTGGCAATTCCACATATTCTGTTTCCCCTGTATCAGGATTTTCTTCGATAAATCCGCCAGTAGCAAAAAAGCTACGAATGGCATTTCTTAGGGTCATGTGTTCGCCGTAAATGGTGGCAACATTTTGATAATTGAGATCGTATTGAAAAATTCCTGAAATATCAGAAAATAAGATGACACAACCTGATGAAAAAATACACAAATGAATGACTGCATTATTAATTCGTTGCCATCCAGTTCGACTAATTAATAAAACACAAGAACCAGCAACTATCGCAGAAAAAGTTGTTAAGGTGATTGAGGCATAATTACGACTGTAGAAAAACACCATCATGCGACGATATCGCTCAAGTCTGTGATCGATTTCATACAATTGAGTTTTCAGCCTTTCTTGTTCAGACAAATGCCGTTCAATATCATTTTTTTTGCCTGCTTCGCTGGTTTTTTTTAGTTCTTGTTGTGCTTGAACCATCTGATTTTCGAGTCTTTCTAGGGTGACGTCAGTCGTTACAGTAACTTTGGGGATTAGCCATTGATTTAAACGGGTAGCAGATCGATGAATATGAAGAGCATAACCTCCTAAAAAAAGACAAGATAAAATGAGAGCTAATAGGAGATGTCCAACAATTGTGGGTTGATAGTTTTGGTCGGTCTTTTTAGTGAGGATTGAAATAATAAAACTGAGAAATTTCAGATCGGATTTTTCTGTTTTTCCAATATCAACCTGAGTAGAAGATTTAGCAATAGTCATGATTTTTCCGTTGGTTTGTGGGTGAATTAGTAATCAATCTGGTTAGGGAAAAAACAGATGTTGTTGTTTTCTTGTCTTTTACCTAAAATTCTATAGGTTAGTTACAAGCTTTATTCAGGTATTGCTTTCAAGAGGCTTTTGCTAAAAATGTTCAAGATTTTTCTCAGACATAACACCTCGATAATTAAATAATTTTCTAGGGTAATAAACGATAGCTTTTTTTGAGAAGTATTGGCAGAAAAATTCTCAATACTTCGTCTTACAGCTTTTATTTGAAAAGCTAAATTGTTTGCTTATTTTTCATGTTGAATTCCTCGATAAAAAAGTTTCATGATTTTATCTCCGTCAATCTTTTTTGTTGATATCACCGTTATAAACTCAAAAAAAATGATCGTCGATATAGAAAAGTTAGGGAGGTAAGAAAAATCACACCTTAACTTTTCTAATACTTAACTTTTCTTCCCTTGAACAGAAATTTTTACCTAAGTTTTCTCCCTGTCAGTTTCAAGAAAATCTTGATTAGATGGAACTATCAACAGCAAAAGATGAAGAAATACATTTCTCAAACCTTCATTTTTTCTATTAGTTAGGAGTCCAAAAATCATGTATTTAGCGAAAAATGAATTAAAATGCGTCAATAGTATCTCTCATGAAGGAAAAGTCGTTGTTTTTGCAACGGATAATCAAGGAAAAATTTACTACACCATCAAACAGGATGGTTATGAAGATAGTTATGGCAGTACAGAGGTAACAGGTTGGGAAAATTGGGATCTTTTATCCTTTCCCGATGAAACACCTGATTCGTCTGTGATGGAAAAAGAAGCAGAAGAATTAACGTATGGGGAAGACAATAAATATTTATTGCGATCGCGTTATCAAACCGAATCTTTGACTGCGGTTGAACCCATACAATGTGTCTCAGGGTTAGGACATCTCTATGTTTTTCGTCAGTCTACCGGCCATACATTACTAATAGATCGCTTTGTTTTGGACGGATTAACCAATAAGTTAGTGCGTAAATTAGAAGTGCGTTTTAAGCGTAGTAAACAGAAACATAAACCTTTAGAAAATACCAATAATTCGCTCACCAACTCATTAGGATTGGTGGATTCTCTTGATTTTCGGGATACAGAAAGCAATCCTTTTTATGAACCCACCACCGAAATTTCTTTGGTTAATCATTTGCAGAATGGTTGGTTTTCCGTTGTTCTTTTACCCACCAATGAACATGAAAAATATCGTTGGCATATTTATGCTTATAATGTTCAAACCAAACGCATCGAAATTACGTCAATTCGTGCTGCATCCGATGGCTTATTTGATGTAAAAGATGAAACGGTTTTAGAACCCAAAGCAGGAGAACCTGAAACCTTAATTCCCCGTTCTATTCCTGGTATTATTCAACGTTCTCTCAACCTCAAAGATCTCACTATTACCCAAGGATTAAGTGCGACGAAATATGACACCCAAATTGAACGCGCTGTCCAAGGAGGAACCCAACTTCTTAAAGAATCGACAAAGGTATTACTCGCTGTTGCTACTGATCAAGGAACCGCTACCTTAAGCTTTGGTGTTGCAGGGGATGGAACTTTAGCAGAATTAGACGAAAATCCCGTGTTTAATCTCCTACGCAATGATGCACGAGAGATTTTGCTACCGCTTAATACCCTTGATGAAATTAAAGCCATTGGCGATAGTACCCCACCTCCCCAAGGAACCATTACAGGAATGGCGCGAACTGATGAGGATTTGGTGCAAATTACCTCAAAACAGGCGCAAAAATTGCAATATGGAGATGTAGTTAAAATTGAAGGAACCCATCATTACAATGGTCATTACACTGCTAACAAAATTGATGACCATACCTTTGAAATTGAGGCAAATTGGTCAGGAAATGAAGCAGGACAGTGGGAACTGATTTCTGAAGAAGAAAGCGGATTAGTATTTGATGGCATTATTACCGCCTACGAATTAACCGAAGATGGCAAAATACGGGTGATTAGTCCCAATCATGGCTTGGAAGGGGGAGATGAAGTCCAAATCATCAACACCCAAACCTATAATGACTCCTATGCTGTCACCGATATTCAAGGCGATCGCTTTACGGTGGGTATTCCTTGGCAACCAGGAGAAGCAGTCAATCTCAAACTTGCTTCCCGTAAACGTCGTGGAGTATCGTTTGATGGCAAACAGGATTATATTGCTATTCCTTCGGTTCCCCTCAAAAC
>JBCDDV010000557.1:0-3169 GCA_039180145.1 Cyanobacteria bacterium P01_G01_bin.49
CAAAAACATTTACAGGTTTTGGCTGCTTTGATGAAGTTACGCCGTTGTTGTTGTCATCCTAGTTTAATTCTTGATGATTCTTCTTTAAAGGGTTCTAAGTTACAGTTGTTTCAAGAAATCCTTGAAGAGTTACTTGATAACCGTCATAAGGCTTTGGTTTTTAGTCAATTTGTTGACCATTTACAAATTGTTAAATCTCATCTTGACCAACAAAACATTGCTTATCAATATCTCGATGGTAGCACTCCCAATAAGGAAAGACAACGACGGGTTAAGGCTTTTCAGTCTGGTGAAGGTGATGTCTTTCTTATCAGTTTAAAGGCAGGAGGAACTGGTTTAAATTTGACGGCGGCTGATTATGTCATTCATCTCGATCCTTGGTGGAATCCGGCTGTTGAAGATCAAGCTACCGATCGCGCCTATCGGATCGGCCAACAACGTCCTGTTAGTGTCTACCGCTTAGTGGCTAAACACACCATTGAGGAAAAAATTGTTCAACTTCATCATCGCAAACGAGATTTAGCTGATTCTCTTCTTTCTGGTACTGATGTTTCTGCTAAACTCTCTACTGCTGAACTATTAGATTTAATCAGATAATTTTTATCACTTTTTTCGACATTTATTTATCTTAATTACTTTTTTATGGGTTGCTATTACCTCCTGTGTTCGTCAAATTTGAGTTCAATTAGGTCAATTTATTATACTTAAGCTATCTGGTTAGTAATACTTCTTTTCCATGACTTTTAATCTTACTCAACTCGATTCTTTAACCTATGATGAAGCTGAGCCTCTTTTAGAAAATTATCTTAACTTGGCTGTTGACGCTTTTCTTGATTCTCCTGAAGGACAAGCTTATTTAACCACCAAGACTTCTCAAGATCACCACGGCGGTTGGATTCATGCCTTTCTTGAATTGGCTTTCCTTTACGACGGCTATACTTTATCGATGATGGATGTCCGCCATGTCCGCGAACTTATGCAAGACACCCTCCCTCGCAAAATGACCTTATTAGATCCGTCTGAGGCTTATGATGCCATTCCTGAACTTCTCTATTTTTGGCGGTTTCTTCAACGCCAATATCACCTCAACAACGCTCCTGATATTCTTCAATATCTCTCTTCTATTGAAACTACTTTCCCTGACATCATCAATGATCCTGGTAGTGGCGGTTTTTTAAAATCTTTCCTCCTACAAGGACATCAACAAGGCTTTGACATGACCAGTGAGGACGGACTTACAGCCTTTCAAGAACTTTTCAATGCTCAGCAACAAACAGACTACTCCTCTGATGCTCCTTCATCCCCTTCTGAAATTCCTCAAAAATCTGAGTCGGTTCCCAAGTCTATGAAGGCTAAATACGATCAGATTATTACACTCACTAATCAGTTTGCTTCCCAATTTCTTAATGATGAATATGCACAACTGATCCGTGCTGCTACTGCTGCCTTGGCCCGCAAACGTCCTTCTCCTCTCTCTCGTGGTCAAGCTAAATCCTGGGCTTGTGGCATTACTCATGCTCTTGGCATGGTCAATTTTCTTTACGACTCCTCTGGCTCCCCTCATATCAGTGCTGGGGATTTATATCAGGCTTTTGGTGTTAGCTCTAGCACCGGACAGGCTAAGTCCAAACAAACCAGAGATTTATTAAAGATGTCTCAACTCGATCCTGATTGGACTTTACCCAGCCTTATCGATCTCAATCCCATGGCCTGGATGATTAGCGTTGACGGTCTCCTTGTTGATGCCCGTTCCATGCCTCGCCACATCCAAGAAGTTGCTTATGCTCAAGGTTTTATTCCTTACCTTCCCTAACTCCTTCTTTCTTCAGACCCTCTGGTTTTTTTAGACCTTCATTTTTTATACACTTTCCAGCGTGCCTATGTTGATTTTTTTCTCATTTTCGTTAAGATTATAGACACAGTTTTCCTGTCGTTATTTCCTTCACCGCCATGAACGACTCTAACTCCTCTCCCATGCCTCTCTCTCGTCAACTTCGTTATCAAAAACAATGTCGAGACAATTGGAAAGAAAAAGCTCTCCAAAAACAACACAAACTTCGTGAATATCTTCAACTTACTCGCTCTTTAAAAAGAAGTCGAGATACCTGGAAAAATCGCGCTAAACTCGCTGAACAGAGAGTCAAAGAATTAGAAGAACAACTCGCTCAATATTCTTCTTCTCCTCAACATTCCTCTGACTCTGATGATGACGAATCTGAGGATGTTAACGAAATTTCTGAACAGCTTTCCCATCATCACTACTCCCTTTCTACTATTTCTCTCGTTGTCCAACAATTCATTTCCGTTGGTCATACTTATCGCGGCATTACTAAAACAATGCAACTTATTTCTTCACAATTATCCTTTGATTCTCCTCATTATACTACCATTAAATCTTGGGTTGAACGCCTTGGTTTATACGAACTACAAAGACCTAAACCAAAACGTGATGATTGGTTATATATCGCCGATTTAACCCTCGAATTAGGTGACTCTAAAGCTCTCGTTATTTACGGAATTCCCAAAACTTTTTGGCTCACACAAATCCTTCCCCAAAAAAGAGCTTTGAAACATACTGATGGCCAAATTCTGGCTCTTGAAGTTACTCCTCATGCTACCAGTGATTGGATTCACTCCGTCCTTGAATCTACTGCTCAAAGTGTTGGGACTCCTCTTCAAATTATTGCCGATCGCGGTTCTAATCTCAAGAAAGGCATTGAACTTTTTCACTCTTCTCATTCTCCAGTTATCTACACCTATGATGTTACCCATGCTCTCGCTAATTTGTTGAAAAAAGAGTTATTTACCGATGACATTTTTCAATCTTTTTTATCTGATTGTGACCGCTCTCGTCAGCAACTTCAACAAACTGATTTAGCTTTTGCTGCTCCTCCCCCTCAAAGAACTCAATGTCGCTATTTTAATCTTCAACGTCTCCTTAATTGGGCTTTACATATTCTTCATTCTAATCTTTCTCTTTTTGAGCCACTCCTTCCTCATCTTAATCGTCATCAACTTTTTACCCGATTACTCGATAAATTTTCTTGGGTCTTTTCTTACGAATTCTTTATTCAAATTTGGCTTCTTCTTCTTAAAATGATTCGTCTTTTGGAAAAACAACTTAAAACTGAGGGGTTACATTCCGCTTCTCTTTCAGTTTTTCGGCATC
>JBCDDV010000558.1:0-3168 GCA_039180145.1 Cyanobacteria bacterium P01_G01_bin.49
GTAGGTTGGGTAGAGGAATGAAACCCAACCCTATCAAACAATTAGCGACAAACAGATAAAATCATTTCATTGCCACATTTATCCTGGTGAAAAAGTAAAAGGATCTTGATCCATCCGCCAGAATAAACCTTGTTGCGTCACTTGGCAGGTAAAACGATTCTCAACAGGAAAACGCTTACGACGAATATCTGAGGTAATTTCGGTAGCAGTTTCATCAACCAAGGCAAATTCATAAAGATAACCAGGCCCAGTCACTGTCGTATCAGCGCGATCGCTGCGAGATGACCAATCTTTTACCTTTTCTGCCACCACAAGTAATAAGGAAGTTGTTGCCACCACATCTTGCGTGGGTGGGAGGGTACGAATACATAACCGTAAAGCTTCCATGCGGTTGATTAATTCTGTACTATCAATCCTTGCTAAAGGAGGAGTCACTCTGATTAACCCTGCTAGGGCATGAGAAACATAATCAGAGCGATCGCGGTTGGCAAAATTAACAAATCCATTATCTTCTTCAAAAAAGGGCCCAAATTCTCCATCCCAACCGGGACGAGAAGATACTTCACCCCCCTTCACTTTGGGATGATCGCGATAATAGCCTAATTCTTCATCTAACATGGGTAAAGCCGTTGGGGGTGTCACTAACCCAAAGGTACGGGCAGCATCTGGGGCAACAGCAGGCCAAAAAGAATTAAGGGCAGCGCACAGTTTAGCATCTTCCGGAAAAGGACTACCCAAACCATAAGCAGCATAAAACAGACCATCATTATCCTGCCCCAAAGATATATCCCAACCAGGGGCAAACACATTTGCAGCAGCATCGGGGAGAAAGCTAACTGACAAGTTGACCCCAACATCTCGACTAGGGGTTAAGGTTTGGGGCGTTGTTCCCACAATGGAGGTTAGGGTAACATCAGCACGATCAAACGCAGGGTCATTGGTCAAAGGATTGATGAGGCTAGGATTACCAGCAAATCGTCCTTCAGAAAGGGGAGAAGGGCCACCTTGACGAAAATGATCCCGTAGATTTGGCACAACGGCATCTTTCCAACGTTCAATATCAATTTGATCCGCTAGGGGAAAGAAATCAGGGGCAGCTACTAAAGAGTAAGCGGGACGACTGGGTAAAGTAGAAGGCAAACCCGTCACTCTAACGGTCATACAACCATCACAACTATCGTCAATGAAATGAGCAGCCTCAAAGTTACCTGTAGCTAAGGTTTGTAAGAATTGATCCTCATCTGGAATCGTTTGATTGAGGTCAATTAGAGTTTGTTCTCCTGTAGGGGATGTTTCAACTTGATGGCGAATATTGACGTATTCAGGAGCAATTCGTCCATTTCCCCTAGCTGTGATTTCATGAGAAGTCCAAAACCGATTATTGCCCGTTTGGGGAGGAACCCGAAACCGAACCATTTCTTCTCGTCCTGTCGCCGTATTTTGTTGCGTTGCCGTGCGAACTAAGCTTTGATGAGGAACGGGAATTAATAAGGCAGATCCTTTTAAGAATTGAAGTTGTACTAAATCATCACTGTTACGAGAATCGCGGATAAAAGGGGCTTGGTTGACATCAAAGCCTGGAAATAGGGGAATATTTCCTTCTGTGTGAACTCGTTTGAGCTTTTCATAAAGATGATATTCGAGGAAATCTAAATCTAAAGTTAGGCTTGTCAAACATTCTGACCCAGGAAACAGTTTATGAATGGGAAATAGAAATTGTCGTCGATCATCTTCATCAGTAGAGTCCAAGACAGGATTTCCTTGTCCTGGCATTCTTTCGACGGCTAAAAAAGCACCATAACGGGCAGGCAAAACTGCTAAGTTATCACTGCCATCGGTGGCTTCTATCCAAAAACTGCGTCGCATCGGATCGTAATTGGGTGGGGCAGTTCCTACCCTTGCTACTCCTGTTCGGGAATAAGCCAGATCAGCATGGTTGCCATGAGGACTACGAGAACCAATACGATACTGATAGGCAAAGATAGCAATTACTACATTGCCTAACTCAGACAGTTGACGGTTAGCAACGCTATAAATATAGTTCTCTAGAATATCTAATTCTTCGAGAGTGGCATAAACATCAGGGTTACTAGCAGGTAAACCATTATCAGTAAGATGCACAGCCGGACTAGCTAAGGCATGATATAACAAACTACGAGCAGGACTAGCTGGTTCAATAGCACGATCACCATTGGGGGCAAAATCGGCAAATCCTGGTAGAGTTCGATCAACTGTTAAAGACTTACTTAATTCTTGGGAGAGATCAGACGCGGTGATATCTAGTCCCTGTTGTTGGAAGAGTTCGCCCCATCCCAAAGGTGCAAGGCGATCGCAGATTTGTTTGACTTCATCAATTAATGCCATAAGGATTCAAATTCGATTTGTGATGCAAATATTTGTCCAATGGATACGTCACTGCATTACATCATTTCTGAAAAGATTTTTTGTAATTAATGAAACTTAATGGAGTGATAATTGATAGTTTACAATTAATTGACTAATCTCTTCACTAACCAATTGATTCCCTAAAGGACTAAGATGAATATGATCTCGATATAAATTATTAGTGTCTGCCTGCTTTTCAAAGATGGGCAAAAAATCAATTAAAGGCACATTTACATTTTGTTCATTTTTCCAATCTTGCAGCCGTTGTCTAGCCCGTTTTTCATAATCCCTCGGTTCTGTTTCGATCTCCCGTTTAAGGGGAGTTAAGGCAATAATAAAATGACTATTATTTTGAGTTGCGATCGCTTTCATCTTTTCAATTGCTTGCAGATTAAACCCGACGCGATCGCCTTTTTCTCCTAATACTTCTGCCATACCTGGAATGGGTTGGGGACGATAAAATAACCGTTCTAAAACTTCCCCAATAGCAGAAGAAGGTTGTTTTTCAGGATAATTGCGATCTTTCCCGACACCCAAAGAAGTAGGTGCTGTGGCAAAAAAATCATCTGTATTCATCAATAAAATAATCACTTGAGACTCAAAAGTGCCAAACTTTCGTAAATAAGCCAGTTGATTTCTTGGCCCCCAAGAATTAGCAGACGCATTAAGCACTTCAATCTTTTGAGACAATTGCTTTTCTAAATTTTGTGTTATCAAAGCAGAAATCGTCTCTTTTTGATCTGTCCACCAAGCACCATTAGCAATAGAATCACCGATTAAAAA
>JBCDDV010000559.1:0-3167 GCA_039180145.1 Cyanobacteria bacterium P01_G01_bin.49
ATCCCAACCAAAGTTACTCATCATCCAACAAGGAACCCCTGCCAACTGAGCAATAGGAGCCATTAAAGGGGGAATATCAGCTAAAATCAAACCGACTTTATTGGTCTGTATAAAGTTAACCTCTCCTGCCATCAAAGCGTGACGTTTTTGATAAATTTCTTGCATCTTTGCCAGCGTTTCTGACTTATTCATCCTAAAACTATCTGACTGAATTACACCGACATCAAATGCCCTAGGACGATAGATAAAATCTCCCGGAATATAAGATTCTAATAGCCATCTCGGAGCAGTTGTTGCCAAAATCAATAAAAGATCAGGATTCAATTTTTGAATAGCTGCTGCGATGGTAGAAATTCGGACTGCATGGCCAAAACCATGGCCAGTAGCTGCTAAATAAACGACAGGTTGAGGGTGATTAATTACAGAGGTCATGGAAATTTTCGGTCGTTTGAATGACAGACAGTAGCTTTAAGACAAAAATCCTCCGTACTGGTACAGTCGGAGGGATTTAAACAATCGACAAAAGTGAAACTGACTAGGCGTTGTCGCCGAACATTTGATTTTTTATAGCATCAAATTCAGCCAGCAACTCTTTGCGGTTAGACGCTTTCCATAGATAACGCCAAACAAACCAAGCAGTGTAACCAAGTCCCACCATTTGTAATAGAGGGGCCAATAGTGGAATACCATCGATTGCCCCCAAAACTGCCACAATAATTTTGACAGTAATAATTGCCAAAATCGCCAAAAGTACAGTAATTAAAGGCTGTTGGTATTCATCCCAAAATTGCCCGAAATATTCAGGAACTTTACCGAGAACGTCTAAAACAGAAGCCAGCACTTCTTGCCAGGGTTGATCTCCAAGGGAGGGCTTTTTCGTAATAGTCCCTGGGACTTCGGTACTTAAGTCTTTTGGGGTTGTTTGCTGTTGAATATTGGATTCCATCTTTGCTCTATCCTTCTTAAGATCTAAGAATTGGAGTTTATTTTTAGGGCGAGGAGACAGTCACACTATGATAGTAGACTATCTAACTTTTGCCCATCTTATCAGACACCTTTGAGGCGCAGATCGTTTCGTGCGAGGCAATTTTTAATACTCCTATTCAAGTTTATAGCCCCAGGAAACAACCTAGGACGACTTAGACAAAGTATTTAGATCTCAATTCAATAACGTTACATTAGTTAATGAGTTGTGGCGAATGCAGGTTCTGTTTGAGAAAGAGTTGGATGAGGTTGAGAAGAAGGGCCACAATAAATTTCACAGGAATTATTGGGGCTTTCAATTAATTTAACCTTCTCTAATTCAGCCCCAAGGTTAGCAATGGGTTGTTGTAATAATTGGGCAATGTATAAAGCAATATTTTCGGCAGTCGGGACAACTTGGGCAAAATGAGAAATGTCCTTATTCAAAAAAGTATGATCAAAAGGCTCTACAACATAGTCATCTACAACTGTCTGCAAAGCAGCCAGATCAACTAACATTCCTGTACGAGGATCGATATCTCCTGTGACAGAAATTTCCAAGTGATAATTATGACCATGGCCGTGAGGACGGGCGCATTTGCCATAAATTTCGGTGTTTTTTTCTAAGCTTAAATGGGGGAGGGCCAGACGATGAGCCGCACTAAAATGAGTCTGAATGGTTAAAGTCGCTTTCATGGCATTTCCTTGATATTCTGCCCACAGTTGGGGATGTTCAAATAGTTGAATTTTGACTAGGGGTAAATAGGGAGCTAACCGTTGCCAAATAACTTTGGTCAGGTTTTCAGTGGTGGGTAAAGTAATTTGAAATTCTTCCCACACATCATTGAGGTAAGCGTAGTCAAGTTGACTAGTGACTTGTTCTTTGATTACTTGCTTGACAGTAGACAGGTTTTCTACCATGCCATACTCGTCTATTTCCCCCCATAAAGAGACGAAAAGGACATAATTATGTCCGTGACCAGGAAATCGGCCGCAAGCCCCGAATTGCCGCTTATTTTCAGCTTCATTCCATTCGGGTAACCAATAGCGGTGACTCGCTGAGAATTGAGCGCGACGGTTAATAATACATTGCATAGCTAGGATTAAAAATCACTATTTTGTGAAGTTACGTAAACTTTGCTCTTTTCCAGGATAAACGGTTTTGGAATCTTTTTGATAGAATCAAAACTTGCACCCGTTGCCAATTATTTAAGGGGCAGCGAAACTAAGCTCTGAATTTAATCAGAAAAAATTACACAAGCTTGTTGTTGGCTTAACTTTAATTATTGGGCATATTATTGATGGAAAAAGTCTTACTGAGCTAGCAATTCGGTAGGCAAAGCGTGGTTATCAACTATTTAAAATTGCACTCATGAAATCTTTGAGAAAGCTATCGCCCTTGCTCCTGCAATTATTGGGGGGGGTTTCAACCCTTTTTTTGTCTTGGGGGTCTCTGTTATCGCCAGCATCAGCAGCAGAAGAACTGATCGTAAAGGTTGGCCCTCTGCGTCATAGGATTACAATTGAGGATTTAGAAAACTTTGCTGATACAGGGGAATTATCTTCCGAACTAAAACCCTATGGCTTTTTATTGAATTCTCAAATTCAAGAGCTTTTTCAAAAAAGTCTGGTCGTTGATCCTCTCGTTGCCGAGCAATTTCTCGCTGATCTTTTCAAAAGTGATGATGGAGAAAGATTATTTGCTCAAATTAGTGCCGCTTTCCCTGATAGTACCCCCCAACAACTCAAAGAAACTTTAAAATTACTACTACGACAAACCAATCAATTAACCCTGGTGAATCTGTTGCGGGTTTATCCTCAAGAAGCTATCACCCTTGATATATCTAAGTTAGCTAGTTTAGGCATTCAATTAAATACTTCTTTTTGGCAAAGTAAGTTAATTACTCCCCGTTTAGAACAGGCGTTAAAAGCCGAGACAGCTACTGCGATTGTCCCTCATTTTGATCCAACGGCTTCAGGACAACAATCAGTGTTGATGAAAAATTTAGTGCTATATGACCGCAGCCGCGATCGCCAGATTCCCATTGATATTTATTATGCCAAAAAAACTCAAGGGCCATTAGTGGTAATGTCCCATGGATTTGCTGCTGACCGTCGTTTTTTGCGTTATCTGGCTCGTCATTTAGCTTCCTACGGATTGACTGTCGTTTCTGTTGAGCATTCTGGAAGCGATATTAATGCTC
>JBCDDV010000560.1:0-3166 GCA_039180145.1 Cyanobacteria bacterium P01_G01_bin.49
AAAGATGCTTCGCTTTTGTTTGTTTGGGGAAGCCAAACGTTGCTTCGCTTTTCTTCGTTCTCAGGGGGTAGGGGGGAATTTCCTTCTGCCTTCTGGGCTTTCCCTGTCACAAATAGGGTAGCTTCTGCCAAACCATAACAAGGATAAAATGCTTCTCGACGAAACCCACAAGGAGCAAACGCTTCAGCAAATTGGTCTAACGTTTTAGGAGAGATTGGTTCAGCACCAATAAAGGCAACTTCCCAACTACTCAGATCCAAGGTCGCTTTTTGCTCAGCCGTTATTTTTTGCAGACACAAATTGTAAGCAAAATTTGGCCCCCCGCTAGTAGTTGCTTGGTAACCAGAAATCGCCTGTAACCATCGAATGGGCTTTCTGAGGAAACTGGCAGGGGACATTAAAATGACGGGAAAGCCACCAAAAAGGGGCTGCAAAATTCCGCCAATTAGTCCCATATCATGGTAATGAGGTAGCCAACTTACCACTCGGCTGTTAGTGTTGTGGTTAAATCCTCGGAGAATATTGGCTGAGTTTTGAAGTAGGTTGCCATGACTCACCATTACGCCTTTGGGATTTCCAGTAGACCCAGACGTATATTGAAGGAAGGCTAAGGTATCGCTGTTTAGAGTGGGTTTCTCCCAACAAGAAGCTAAATTGCGGTCTAAAGCATCAGTTGCTAAGTAGGCTAAATGAGCAAATTTAACTGTTGGTGAAAAATATTGCTGAATATCCCCTAACAGTGTTGTGGCAGTGAGGACAATTTTTACCTGAGCATCAGCGGCGATCGCATCCAAACGAAATAACTGTTGTACACCTTGGGGAGGGTAAACGGGGACTGCCACAACCCCTGCATATAGACATCCCAAAAAAGCAGTAATAAAATCTAATCCAGGATAATAAAGCAGCAAGGCCCTTTCTCCCATCAAATTCATCTTTTGCAACCGAGCAGCTATTACCTTAGCTTGTTGCTCCAGAGATTGGTAGCTAAGCTTGATTTCTTCAGTTTTTCCATTGGATAGGAAGACATAACCAGTGTGCTGGGGTTGATAAATTGCCCTATGTTGCAACAGATCAACGAGGGTAGAATTTTGTGGAAGCATTAGCGGAGTGGTTAGGGGAGGTTAGATTTTAAAAAATTCTTTTGATTTCCTTATCTTAAAATAACAGGATTAGGATATCAATAGGAACAATAAATTAACAAGGATTGATATTTAGAATTTATCGATGAGATATAATTAGCTAATAAATTTAAACGCTGTGCAAAAATTGCACAATTCATTGACATGAGCCAGGTAACTGGGAAGTTGGAGATTGCTTGATTTGATAGAAAAATTGAGCCACGGCATCCCTATTCAATCTTCAATCTCCAATACTAGGTTATTGGCGTTTTTTCAACCGAGGAATAACGCCAAAAGCAGCTAACGTCAATAGTGCAATTCCTGTGGCTGGTTCAGGAACAGTAGTGGGGCCAGGGTCTGGGTTGGGAGGGTTAACTGTTCCTAATGTGTAAGTGATGCCTCCGGTTCCGACTTCTCCGGAATCGTAGGCAAATAAAGGATCTTCCCCTGCGAAACCGGGAACAAAAGTAAAGGCAGGAGGAGCATCTGAAGGAATTTCTCCTAAAGAAAGACTTAACCCTTGAAAACTTCCCTCGGAAAATTCAACACTAGCACCAGGAACATCAGTTTCGGTGTAATTAATCCCTGAAAAATCAAAAGCAAAGCTAGAAACGGGGGCAACTTCAGCCCCTGAACCGACTAAACTTGAATCATCGTACTCAAAAGATCCTTCGTAGGTTTCCCCCAAGAGAGGGCCATCGTCAATAGATACCATGAAATCGTAAAAAACCGTTGCTGCTTGAGTTGGATTAACGTTGGTCGCAACTAAGCTAAAGACTGCACTAGCGCTAGCTACAGCCACTTTTTGAAAGGATTTGAGCATTTTGACAATTCTCCAGTTAACTTTTGGGTAATAATTCTAGTTTTTGGTGGTTATTCCTACCTAGACAGCTTAAATTTTAGCTAGATCAAGAGAGGAGGTCAAATAAAAATTTTGTGAAGATAGATTGAGTAGGGGAATTTTCAGAGTTGATTGGGCATTTTTTTAGGAAATTATTTTTACTTTATGTCGCTCTTGACGAAAATAGCACAAAATTAGTCCTGTTGCAAGTAATCAATCATTGATATTCCCTTCCTTGCAAACGTATACACTGTTCATCAATACCAAAGTCTCTGTGCTTCTCGTCAACACGTATCCAAACTTGTGCAAATCACTTATTGTTCTTCTTTATCTCAATATCGAAATGCAGCACATCTTCTCCTATTCCTAGCTTTGTATATAAAGCGATTGCAGGGTGATCACCGCGATCAGCCTGGACAAAAATGACATAGGCACCTCGCTCTCCGGCTATAATTTTGAGAGCTTGAATTAATGCGGTTGCTATGCCTTGACGGCGGTGCGCGATCGCAACAGCTAAATCATAAATATAAATTTCACTGCGTTCTTGCTCAAATTTTTGCAGCTCGTAGGCTACAAGACCACCTACCACCTCGCCTTGCTTTAATGCGACAAGGACGATGAAATGCTCTTTGCTGAGCAGACGCTGGAGATAATCTGTCGTAGGCTGGACTTGGCAATAAGTTTGCACTTCGTTGAAAGCCTTCCCAAAAACCCTGAGCAAGGATTTCATCACTTCAATATCTTTGGCAGAGAGATGAGAGATACTAAATGTGGTTGTTGAACTCATAATCGATAAGCGACTTGTGCTGCGTATTTTTGATTGCCCTCAAACTCTATTTTATTACTCTATTAGATGCTATACTCTTTGTACTTCAATACAGGGTGAGAGATATAAAAGGCACAATTGACACCCATTAAACATTGCTTTTTTACATAATCTCCAAACCGTAGCTTTTTAGTATGAATGCCAAAACCGTTGAAGCGATTTATCCCTTGTCGCCAATGCAGCAAGGAATGCTGTTTCATAGTCTTCTAGCTCCTGGATCTGGGGCTTATATTGTTCAAACCACCTATGAGATACGAGGAAATTTAAGCTTAATCGCCTTTGAAAAAGCTTGGCAACAGCTAATTGCTCGCCATCCCATTCTTCGCACTGCCTTTGTTTGGGAAAACTTAGAAAAACCCTTACAAGTAGTAGGACGACGGG
>JBCDDV010000561.1:0-3160 GCA_039180145.1 Cyanobacteria bacterium P01_G01_bin.49
GCTTTTTTCTAAGTTCTAAAGCAGGAAAGTTCAAGGGATTAAATCAAATTAGCTAGCATCGCATCTCTTGACGATTAATTATCGTCAAGAGATGCTTTTTATGTGTATGCATTGACTTTGCTCTTCACTCTCAATTCCATAGTTGCGATCGCCATACTTTATATGTGCGCTTATATGTGTATCTATATGTGCGTTAATCAGAGTCATAAATCTAAGCAGCAGAGTGCGTATCATTGTCAGGATTTGAATCTTGAGTATTGTTTGCTTTAAATTCGACTAATTTATTCTGCTTTTGATCGGATACATTTTCTTGTGGGTCATCTGGAATAAAACGCAGCAACTCTCCAGGCTGACAATCAAGAGCCGTACACAAAAGATTCAACGTAATCACATCAATTCTGGAAGGTGGATTATTTCTAAGTTTGGAAATAGTACCAGGATGCAGCCCAGTCAGTAAATGTAAAGCCTGATTGTCAATTTCTCTGTCTGCCATAACAGCAGACAATCGCCACTTGATCGCCATTAAATCACAAATCTTAGTTGTCATAACTACTTTACTCCCAATAAATGTGTAACGTTAATAAATTCATTATAACAGTGAATTTATTCATCGAAACGATTGACTTTCACCGAAACGGTGAATTACAATAAACATATACACAACAAAAGACGAACGCCCTCCGTGGAAAGATTGCGGTCGCCTTTTGAATTTACCCCCAATTAAGAGGATTCGTATGACTTTAAATATATCACTGCAAATAGAACAACAACAACGCATACAGAACGATCTAGTCGCAGCAGAGGCGCAACTAGACAAAGAAACAGACTTTTACTATCACGGAGAATTTGACGGAGCAACAGGAGGAAAACCTGAGCCTGAATTCTGGTCTAACTTAAATTACCGCAGTGGCTATTTGGTTGGTGTTGGTGAGTATTGGGACAAAAAGTACCAAGTTTCGATTGATGAACCGTTTTAAGAGCTTTTAGCCATTAGCTATTAGCCATTAGCTTTTCTGGAGCGGGGCTAATAGCTTTATAGCTTTACCTCATTCAGTCAATTAACAACCCCTCACCGACAAATGAAAATCATCGAAAACCAAGGCAAACAGCTCGTCACCAAAAAGGCAAACTCTCTCCTGTTTAGAGACTTTAGAAGACCACTAATTGAAATCATGACCGATTTAAGAAAACCAATCCAGCCCAGATTCCTCAAATACAAAACTATCAAAGGACGAAAAATAAATTTCGTGTCTTGGTATGAACTCAATCGCCTAATGGACTTCTATGCCCCTGGCTTTGAGTGGAATATCGAAACCAGCTTTGACGGCACAAAAGTCTGTGTCATTGGGGCATTAACCATCAAGGCACAAGAAGGAGACTTTACCCGCTCTGCTACTGGTAATGAAAACTCAGATTTAGATGCCTATGGCGATCCTTACTCCAATGCCGAAGCTCAAGCCTTTAGGCGTAGTTGCGCTCGTTGGGGTTTGGGACTCCATCTATGGGGATAGAACAATGGAAAAGTTTTACAAGTTAACGCTCGAACGATTGATTGTTGATTACAAAAAAGACAGATTGACTGCTTCTGGCTTGATCTATTACTACATTCAAATCAAAGCAAAAGATAGTCCTATTGGAGAAGTTATTTTAGACTCCAAAAATGTTTGTTCTGAATTGCCTATCAACATCGATCAATTCAACAGAGCAATCACCGAAATAATTGATAGTCCAGATACAGACGTTAGTTGTGGAATTCTGCCTGATGGACAAAAAATTTGCTGCTATGGCGAAATGTCGGAAAGATATTAATCCAAATTTGTTGGCTAATGAAAGGCGGGATCTCTTTCTCGTTTTTCCATCACTCGAAAAATTAATTAAGGAGAACAATAATGTTTTTTAAGCTTACAGCCAACGGCTGGATAGAACTCTATACAAAGCTGACTAAATCTGAACTGGGACTTTTGTACTATATCCGCAGTTTAGACCCCTTTGGCGATCGCGAAATAGAAATTAGTACATCAGAAATATCCAAACAGCTACAGATTAGCGTTAGGACTGTTCAAAGAGCATTAGCCAGTTTGAAAGATAAAGGGTTAATCGTATCAAAATACGTTCGTACCCGTGTTGGTGGTTCAAAAGTACCCCCCAGCAACGATCTTGTCATGGAGGCGACATCTACTGACACCTCGGCGACACAGAGAGACATCAACACGACGCAGAATGTCGTTGAGGCGACACCAATGTCGCATTCTCGATCTAAAAGTCAGACACAGCAAGCAATTCAGAAGCCAGAGACTAATAAGACTAAAAACAAGAAAGAAGATTCTCTCTCTGAACGAGTTGAAAAATTGCCCCAAGAAGAGAGAGAGAAATTTTTAACTTTTGCTTTTGAAGAAATCGGCAAGCTGCCTAATCCCCCTTGTTTCCCGAAGAAACTAATCGCCAGCACATTTGACGAACTCTACTCCAGATTTAAAAAATCATCCGCGCCTGTAGTACAACAAGCTGCAAAAGATAAACAATTCGCTGAATGGTACGACTTGATGCGCCAACTCGGTCACGTCACGGGGCAAAGAATAGAAAACGGCGTACAGCTAGTTCATATGTTCGGAGGTGGTTGGATCGAGTATGAGCGCAAAGCTAAATCTTGGACGCTGGAATACTTGAGAAAATGTGTAGCTGGCAGATGAATAATTATCCTAATTTAGAGCCAATCCAGCTACGAGATGAAGCACAGCCTGGATATGAGGCGATCGTCTGGAAACCCACCTGGAAATGCTTCTGCTGCCACGATACGGGTTTAGTACACCACTTGCTAGTTAAAAAAGTAATTCCGAACTATGTTTCGGGCAGACACAAGCCCGTCGAATGTAATGCTACCAACTGCAATATCCGTTTGGGAGATACCCTATATGAAACTGAAACTTTAGATCGAAGATTTTCTGCTGATTTGTGCGATCGCCTGGACTCAGATGAACGTCAGATGTGGGCTGAATGGAGCAAAAAACAAGATGAGAAAAGGAAGCAGAGACTAAGGTTAATCGACTCAAATGTTACTAGGAATCTTAGAGTCAGAAGCAGAACTAACTACGAGCAGTTAGAAGTTGAGCGCAGACATCAAAATATAAAAAATGATTATTGAAGATATCTAACCCGCAAC
>JBCDDV010000562.1:0-3160 GCA_039180145.1 Cyanobacteria bacterium P01_G01_bin.49
CGATCCTGATCTAGCAAAGGCTTGGAATAAGAAGCCTCAAGATATTTGGATATATGAGGGGAAGACTTTAGCCTCTCTCAAACCAGAAGAAATTCCTGAATTAAAAACTCGTTGGCAGGGAAAGGTTATCTTATATCGAAAAGAAGATTTATTTTTACCAGAACTATATTTCATTGAACTCGAAGAAGGATTACCAGGGGGATTTTTACCCTCTCTAGAAAATAGTGATCGCCTGTATTTTAATAACCTTCCTGTAACTCCTTTACTCCCCCTGAATTCCCTTTTGCTTGATTATTTATCCTCTAAAGATTTACTTAACAAACTTCAATTTGAAGCGTTAGAAGGAAAAAGTAATCAAGTTCGTTTAACCCTTGATTTGCCTTTAAGTGGCGTTGATTTAGGCCAAACTTCTCAATCCTATCATCTTTACAAAGATTATGAACTCAAGGCAGAGAATAGTTTAGGCAATCAATTACCCATTTTACAAATTTGGCCTGATTTTAAAGCCGAAGGATGGAAAGAATATTATGGTTTTTACTACGATGCTGAATTAGAAGATGCTACGTTTCAAGTCAGTTTTCCCACTCCTAAATTGACCAACTCATTTAATCAAGGATTAGGAAAATATCAGATAGCGCAATTAGACGAATTTCCTGAGTCTATTAACTGTTTTACGGTTGATCACGATCTCATTGGATTAATCTTATTAAAAACTCCTAGAACAGTTCAACTCAGAAGCAAGTGGCACGTTGGGGTAGATTTTGGCACATCCTTTACCAATGTTTATGTTAGCAGTAAAGACCGACCCGAACCTCTAAAATTAGAAAATTTACAACGAAAAATCACGAATAGTGACCAAGAAACTCGGCTAAATGTTCTCTTTGAAAACTTTATTCCTACCGACTTTATTCCTCAAAGTAAACCGTTACCTTTATCAACAGTCCTGACAACTCGACCCTACCGATACAACAAAATTTCCTTTCAAAAAAAATTACGTCCTATCCTTGATGGTCGTATCTATATTCCTGACAATTTACGGTTTAAACCTAGAGAGGAATGGATGAAAACTAATCTAAACTGGGAGCCAGAAAATGCCCCTTTTACTGAGTTATTCCTCAGACATTTAGCTCTACATATTAGTGCCTTAGCTGCTAACGCGGGAGCTAAAGAAATTGAATGGTTTATCTCTTATCCTATTACTTTTTCTCAAATGGATAGACCCCGCTATTCAAGACTTTGGAAAGAGATAACTAAGGAGTTACAAAAAACAACAAGAGTACAACAATATTCCTCAGAACCTAATTCAAAAAATTTCAAAAGTGAAACTGTTGCTTTTGCCCAATATTTTAGAGATTACGAAGACCTAGATTTAGTTTATACTACTTGTATTGACTTAGAAGAAAAAAAGTCTGATATTGCTATTTGGGAAGATAATAACCTACTTCATCAATGTTCTGTTCAACTCGCTGGTCGAGATATTTTCTCGCAATTTTTAGAAAAAAATTCTCAGTTTATCATCAAAAGATTTGGGGTAGATCCCTCTAATTGGAAAAACTTAGTCAAAAGAGAATTTAACACAAAATTAGATGTTTGGTTACGCTTAGAAAGCGATAATTGGCTAAAAAATCACCGCACTTTATTAACAGAAGCAAAAGATTTACAAGAGTTAGTTACATTAATGAGCATGAGTATAGCAGGACTCTATTATTATGTTGGAATTTTGCTGAAAGTCCTATACCAAGAAGGAAAATATAAGCGAGGAAGAATCACTCCTGTTTATCTTGGAGGAAGTAGTTGTGGTTTCTTAAACTGGTTAGATGATACAGGAACTTTTACAAAAAAATCAGAAATCAATCAATTTTTGAGTCGAATGTTAAGTGCAGGATCGGGTTTTGAAGACACAGAACAGCTAACTTACTTAAGTAAAAATTCTGGAGATGAGATAGCCTGTGGTTTAGTTTTGAAAAATACTAAACTTAAAGAAATGAATACACAATTCAAGGATTTATTGATTGTTGGAGAAACTTGTGTGGTAAAAACTCTTAGTAAAGATAATACAAAAATGAGATGTCAAACTCTAACATCTTATTCTCGTTTAGAGGTGAAAGGAGACGTAAATATTACAGAATTTAAAATTTCTGAATTGGTAGAAATTCCTAGCTTTTTGTATGAATTTCATAAAGCTTTAAAAGACTTAGGAATTGAGGCAATTAAACCATTAAAAGGATATACTTGTAGTCGAGATCTCGAAAAAAATGCCAAATTGTGGGAAAAAACACGCCGCGAACTAGATGATATCTTAGGGAAGTTACAAGGAGATTCTTGGGATGTTCGCCTAGAACCGCCTTTTATTTTAGTGTTAAAAGCCTTACTAAAAGTGTTGGGAAAAGAATCGATAGATTAGTAATGAAGATTATAGTTACTTTAACTAAGTCAGATGAAGTATGGGTACTTGAAGAAAAAGGAATTTTAGAATTTTGATGAAACCTGGTACAGTTATTATAAAGTGTATGAACTAAGAGTGAATGTTTGAGGTTAGGTATATTTTTAGTTTTGCTGTCTAGTCAGTAGGTAAACAGTTTATGAAAAAGAGTTTACGTCTCGTCGTCACTTCAATATCAACAATGATATCTTTGTCCACCTTGGGAATAAGCAGTACGTCTATTCACTTAACGACATCTAATAAACTATTAGCACAAGAAATTTCAAACTCACCAACTGTTACGAGTTTAGCAGAAATTCAAAAGCAAGTAAGTACATTTGAAAAAACAATTGAGCAACTAAATACACAGTTAGAAAAAGTCGTTGGTAAAACAATCGATAGAGAAGAAATAGATTTCAAATTAATAAAAGTTCAACTAAGAGCAATAAGAAAAGATTGGGATACCCTGAAAGAACAGTTAGAAATGCGAGAAAAACTGACTAATTTTGTAGAAAAAACGGAAATAAATTTTACTGATATAGAAAGTATTTTAACGCCTTTGGATAGAACAATTATTCAATCTTTAGAACAATTTGAAAACAGAAAACCTATCGATGAATTGAAAAAATATCAAGGAATACTGTTTGGTCAAAACGCAACTCAAGAAGAAGTTGATGGTCTTTTTGGTTCAGGAACTAAGCACCAAATAGAATTGCTTTTAATGAAAAATTTATGTGA
>JBCDDV010000563.1:0-3143 GCA_039180145.1 Cyanobacteria bacterium P01_G01_bin.49
ATCCCTCAGATTAGTCACTATTATTGTGTGTGTGAGGAATATATTTGAGAAGCACCTGGGGGTCGAAACATGGCAAGACTCCCCTAGTGTTTCTCTTTTTTTTGAGAAATTAGGAAAATTCCCTTATTCAGTGAAACTCAACCCCATTAACCCGATGAATATTGAGAATATCACTCATATTGCTGATACTATTGACTAAACGCTCTAGCTGTTGACGATCGCGAATATCAATGCGTAAATTGATCATCGCTGGCTTATTACGGCCAGTTTTTACTCCAGCATTCCTCACGTTGACATTATTATCACTTACCCGTGAGAGGATATCTTTCAACACACCCACCCGATCAATTGCTTCAATCTGAATATCTACTGGATACGTCGGGGTACAACCATTGCTATCTGCTGTATTCCAACGCACCGGAATTAACCGTTCCCCTGACACGTTATCAACATTAGAACATCGTTGGGTGTGAATAGAAATACCTCTAGCGCCTCTGGTTACCACGCCAATAATCGGTTCTCCAGGCAAAGGATGACAACATCCTGCAATGTGATAAACCAACCCTTCTACACCCAAAATCGGAGATTTATTGGGTTTAGCAGGACACAAAGGAGAAGGAGAAGCCGTCGGTAAGGTAATTTCTTCGACCTCTGTTCGTTGGGCTTTAACCGTTGCTTCCCGTACACGGTTGACTACTTGGTTGAGCGTAATTCCTCCATATCCTAACCCAGCCAGTAAGTCTTCTACCCCTTGATAGTTGCAGCGTTCAGCGACTGCTTGCATGGGATCAGACTTTAACAAAGCCTCTAGGCCATTCTTACCCAATTCCTTTTCTAACATTTCTCGTCCACGGGCCACATTTTCCTCCCGTCGCGATCGCTTATACCATTGACGAATTCGGTTGCGGGCCGTGGGGGTTACGACAAAGTTTAACCAATCCAAACTCGGATGAGAATTTTTCTGGGTAATAATTTCCACAATATCCCCATTCTGCAAAGGGGTATCTAATACTGACCATTTGCTATTAATTCTTGCCCCTTTCATGTGGTTTCCCACTTCGGTATGAATGCGATAAGCAAAGTCGACTGCTGTGGCCCCTCCTGATAAGGAAATGACATCGCCATTGGGAGTAAACACATAAACATCATCATCAAAGAGGTTATCTTTGAGACTATCGACATATTCTTGTGCGTCTTTGAGGTCTTTTTGCCATTCTAAAAGTTGACGTAACCAGGTGAATTTTTCATCTTCTTGGGATAAATGGCTAAAATGAGAGCCGCCTGTTTCTTTGTACTTCCAATGGGCCGCAATTCCGTATTCTGCAATATGGTGCATTTCTAAGGTACGGATTTGTATTTCTAAGGGACGACCATTGAGTCCCACCACCGTTGTATGAAGAGATTGGTAACGGTTGGGTTTGGGGAGTCCAATATAATCCTTGAAACGACCAGGAATTGGTTTAAAGGCATCGTGAACCACTGCTAAGGCACGATAACAATCTTCATTGGTTCCCATAATAATGCGCAGGGCAGCAATATCATAGATTTCGTGGAATCCTTTATGTTGCTTTTGCATCTTATAGTAGATGCCGTAGAGATGTTTCGGTCTTCCTTGCAACTCGACAACTTGAACCCCGATCTCTTGGAGTCGTTGCTGTAGCGTAGATTTAACTGTTTCGATGCGAGTTTCCCTGTCTGCTCGTTTTTCAGCAATTAAAGACTGAATTTCCCGATAGGCTTCTTCTTCTAAATATTTAAAGGATAAATCTTCTAATTCCCACTTTAATCGCCAAATTCCCAAACGATTAGCTAAAGGAGCAAAAATTTCTCTGGTTTCTGTGGCAATCCGCTTTTGTTTATCAGGGTTTAGGGCCTCTAGGGTTCGCATATTGTGGAGACGATCCGCTAATTTGACCACGATTACCCGGATATCTTGGGCCATTGCCAAGAACATACGCCGGAAATTCTCTGCTTGTTGTTCTGTTTTACTCGAAAAGTTAAATTTTGATAACTTTGTTACTCCCTCTACCAAAAGTCCCACTTCTTCGCCAAATTGTTCTTCTATTTCCTCTACCGTAATGTCCGTATCTTCCACCACATCATGAAGAAACCCGGCTGCGATCATTGCTTTGTCTCCCCCCAAATCCCTCAGTAATCCCGCGACGGCAATAGGGTGAGCAATATAAGGTTCTCCTGACTTGCGATACTGGCCCTCATGAAGTTGATAAGCGAAGTTAAAGGCACGACAAATAAGACCTAAATCTTGGTTACTATTGTCAGCATCATAAGATATCAGGCATTGACTAAGCCAATCAGGAAGGTCGAGTTCAATGGGTTTGGGATCAGGAAAAGTAACTGCGTTCATAAGGATGGTAGATTTGGCAATAGGTAAAGGGTTTGAGACGACAATAAAGAGATCAAAACGCGAATTATTCTCTGATGGGAAGGGCTAAGGAAGCAAATAGCCTATTTTACTGCTACTTACGTTTTAGTTGTACCATCAGGACTGTCTCCAACCTGAAAAGTAAGAGCATATTTTAACAATTTCAGTTTAAGGACAAATTCAGATTAGTTAAAGTCGCTGATAACGTTTATGACTAGTTTACAAAACTTAGCACAATATAGTGTCCCATGTTACCGAAATCTTATCATCAATCTCATGTAGAGCTTCTGGAAATTTTATTAAAACTTCAGAAACAAATCACAGCCAATGATGTAGATATCATAGCAATCAAAGCCAGTTATGAGCAGTTGAAACAAGTGTTTCACCAAAAAATCATGAGCTTGTCTACAAAAGAGTTAGATTCTAGTCAAATTATTTTTTGGCAATCAGCACAGACGGAAATTCATCGAACAGTAAGGCTATTAGCAACAGAGTTATTATTTCTACAGTCTGCTCGTCAAACAAAGACAACCGAACAAAGACTAAGCAAGATTAGCAGATCTCTTGAGCAACTAATTATTTATTGTCAAAAGTTAATAGATGAGTCCCCAAAAAATCCCCCATCATGAATAAGGGGGAATATTGGTATCATAAAAGCGATCGCGTTGCCCACTCTTTGTCGAACTCACGTTGTTGATAGTTGATCAGAAATTCCAATCAACAATCAACATGAAATCCTACGTCATTTATGGCTAGGATG
>JBCDDV010000564.1:0-3140 GCA_039180145.1 Cyanobacteria bacterium P01_G01_bin.49
CAGGGCAAACGCATCTAAAATGTGGGCAAAATTAGGGTATGATAAGGTCAGAATTTGAAATTAGAATTCTAATTTCAAATTTATTGGCTCTCTCTCTTCCTTTCTTAACAAGAGACTCGTTAGCTATAAAGTTTCGTTGTTTTCAGGCAAAAACCTTTATGGCTCAGAGATAATGAAAAAAAGCCCTTATTAACAAGTTTTAATGAAATTAAGACCAAAAATAACGCTGATTGACCATTTAGAGAAATTGAGTGACCCACGAGTTGAGCGAACCAAAGACCACAAGTTGATTGATATTCTCACCATTGCTGTTTGTGCGATGATTTGTGGGGCTGATAACTGGGTGGCCATGGAAACTTACGGTAACTCAAAATATAAATGGTTAAAGCAGTTTTTGGAGTTAAAAAACGGTATTCCCTCTCACGATACTTTCGGCCGAGTTTTCGCTCGACTTGACCCAACGGAATTTGAGCAGTGCTTTCTCGAATGGGTCAAAACAATTACTCAGTTATTACCAGGGAATATAGTCAGTCTAGATGGCAAAACAGCTAGACATTCGACTAATAGCCAAGCCGACAAAAAAGCGATTCATCTCGTTAATGCCTGGGCCAGCGAACAAAAGTTAGTTTTGGCACAACAAAAAGTAGATGAACATACCAATGAAATTACAACAATTCCTCAGTTAATTAAACTTTTAGAGCTAAAAGGTTGCTTAGTTACCATTGATGCTATAGGGACACAAACAGAGATTGCACAACTAATTCAGGCGAAAGAAGCCGATTATTGCTTAGCCCTTAAAGGTAATCAAAAGCATCTTCATACTGAAGTTCAGCAACTATTTTCTTTATGTGAAAATCAACGGTGGCAGGGGATTGAACATTCTTTTCATCAAACCATTGAAAAGGATCATGGGCGCATCGAAACCCGTCGTTATTGGACTTTAAATAGCAATGAATTGCTTCAAAATACTGATAAATGGATAGGACTTCAAAGTCTTGGCATAGTTGAATCAGTCCGTCGAATAGGGGATAAAACCACTACATCTGTGCGCTATTATCTCAACAGTTTTAAGAGTGATGCTACCCGACTTGCTGAGGCTGTCCGTACTCACTGGGAGATTGAGAATAGCCTTCATTGGGTCTTGGATGTTGCCTTCAATGAAGATGATTGCCCAGTCTATAAGGATCATGCTCCTGAAAATTTAGCCCGCCTGCGACAGATGGCACTTAATTTCCTTTCTCAAGAGAAAACCGCCAAAATAGGGGTAGCTAACAAACGCCTCAAGGCCGCTTGGGATGATGATTATTTGGCCAAAGTTTTAGGGATTTAGTAAAGAGCGATCGCCTAAAACAGCCCGTCAAAACGATCTCATTAGGAGGTCAACAATCTTGTTGCTCGTTTTTTCCCTAAATTCCCTTATTAACAAGCTTTTTTGCTTCTGGTAGCAATTTTGGGGAAGGTTTTTCAAATTACCTGGTAATTTGAAACCTTGAACTCATTATAACCCAGTTTTGCCCATATTTTAGATGCGTTCGCCCTGATTGTCCCCCTTGGGTAAAGCGATAACGACGAACAATGATTCCATACGCAGAATTTGTTGTGATAACCAAGGCAGGTTCATTATTGGCGATGATAACATCACCTGGTTGAATATTCATTGCTTATTTAGATTTAAAATTTGTCTTTACTCTCAATTTCATGAAGAGAAATCAGGTCATCCTCAGAAAACCAAGTAAGTTCTCTAGTTCCTTGGGTTCCTCGGATTCCATACTGCCAATGGGGAGGTTCATACAAATCTTTCCCTGTTAAACTAAGTTCAACTAATTCCATTGCACAGATACGATAAACTTGGCATTCATCTTTAAAAGTAAGTTGATACTTTTGGCAATGTTTCCATTGTTTAGCCAGGATTACTTGTTGACAAAAGACGAATTTGGGTTCGCTGTAAGCATAGTCATCATAGGGATATGTCGGAATAAAATTGAGGCTAAGTTGTGTGGGAATGTCTGGTTCAATACGGTATTCAACGGTAGGAATGCCTTGACAATTGAGAGTTTGAGTTTTATAGTACGTCATGGGTGATTATTGATAAATGATTAAGGAAAATTAAAGAATTAAAGAAAATTTAGTTAGCTCTTTAATTCTTTAATCTTTTGATCACGAAGCTTGTTGAAATTGACCGAGACAGTCTATTAAAGACTTACTAGCTCTGTTCAAAATTCGCACTAATAAATTATTGCCAACGCCCCAAGCTTTGATTTCAAAGTTATATTGGGAAAGCCGTTGGCTTCGACGAGTAATTGCTTTTAAGCAAAGCTGATTTGTCATTAAATACTGATAGAATGCTTGGGCTTCTCGGTATGAATTGAAACCGAAGTAAGTCGTGTGTCTTTGTCCTTTGGGATTTGTGATGGTGGCAAGGTGAGGTAGAAGGCAGTTAAGCCGCCAGTGGTTATCGAGAAGAACAATGTAACTTGGTGATTTCGAGCGATTCATGGATTTTGTGGTTAATTTCTCTGAATCGCTGCGCGAAGCGCCTTCTAACTGTCTAGGGTAAAGTCAATAGATTTACTGAGTGTCATCAGAGAAAACCCTAAATTTATCGAGTTTCTACAGACGAAATGACATTTAGCTTCGGGATATTGTGTGATTAGCAGCTAGAAAAACATCCCTCTAAAAATTATGAAATTAGTACATTGCCTAAGAATAATGACTGGCGTAATCTCACTGTCTATTTCTATACAAGCTCCTTCTTTGTCCCAAACCACTGTAATGCGTCAATTAGGAGATGGGTCTAGTTTAGAAGCAGTTAATTGTCTTGGCATCAGCTATGATACTTGGGTCAATAACTGTCCTGAAGTAATCCACGTAGGATTTGTCGATAAAAACTTAAATCCCAGTTCAATCCGAGTCGGAAAAAGTGCAACGAGTCCCGAAGAGGCGGTGGCAATTGATTTTTTCCCTTAAGAGTGTATCTGTCTATTTGAAATATAACGCTATGGACAATAAAAATAATCACCAGGACGTTTAAAGACAGGAACAAATCTACGACAAACTCCAACAATTGCCACCGCCTCTTCGGGACTCGTTGCACTTTTTCCGACTCGGATTGAACTGGGATTTAAGTTTTTATCGACAAA
>JBCDDV010000565.1:0-3140 GCA_039180145.1 Cyanobacteria bacterium P01_G01_bin.49
TGTTTCTAGATTCACTGCGCGGTAGGTAATTGCTACACCACCTTTACCTAAAACCTTAGTAAGACGATATTTATCCTGAATGATTTCCCCTGATTGGTGAGCGATCGCCATAATCCTGAGATAAGTAAACTTCTCTCCCTATTTTTCCCAAATCCGTTCAGAAAAGTTTTACTGGTTCAGAAGACGATACCAAAATATCACCAACAGAATTAACTTGATTTGATAACATTAATCCGTCATCAACAATAAAAAAATAATTCAAACTCCCCAGGTAGGATTCGAACCTACGACCAATCGGTTAACAGCCGACCGCTCTACCACTGAGCTACTGAGGATTGCTCAACACGATTACTAATCGTAGCAATAACACCTCCCGTTTGGCAAGGCCTAAATTAATGATTTGCAAAAAAATCCTCACAAAAGACGTTGTGAAATCTCCCCTAAGAGTCTTATCGTATAATTATGCCTCTTTTTTTTTTAAGATAACTACTCCCCATGCCTACCAATCATCATCGTTCGGTTTCTCTGTCGCTGATGTCTACGGACTTACCGATTCTTTCTACCATCGAAACTGCCGCTACCCTTTACCAAAAAGACAGCTATCGCTTTCATCTTCTCCTCAACCAACCTGAAGTAGCGAGATCCGTTGCTGAAATCGAACCTAAATCAACTGTCGAAACGGCTAGACAGCTACTTTGGTTAGAATTATCCCCAGCACGGGTTATTATGACCTTACAAGGTGATGACAAATTCTGTTATCGTCATTTTTGGGAACCCGGAATTTATGGACTCAGCCGCTACTGGTTAAATGATGATAGTGGAGATATTTCTAATGCCTTTCGTTTACGCAATTATACCCGTAGTCTCAAATTAGATGGAGATATTTTGCCAGAATATTTAAGACTCGAATATGAGTTATGGTCAGGAAAAGTACAATTAGGCAATTATGTCCTGCATTTAGAGATTCATCATTAATAAGCTTGTCTCTCCTCAAAATTACCGAATTGCCCTAGCGATCGCCCTTCTTTTACTAGGGTTGATGCTTATTTTTGCTCTTTCCCTATCATTTGGAGCCGTTTCCCTCAGTTTGCCCCAATTATGGCAAGCTTTACTTCGTAAAGGTGACCCCGTTAATCAGACTATCCTCTGGCAGTTACGGCTACCCCGCGTTATTGTAGCGATGGTCGTTGGCGCAGCTTTAGGAACATCAGGAACCCTACTGCAAGGAATGTTACGCAATCCCTTAGCAGAACCTTTTTTATTGGGCATTTCAGCCGGGGCAGGGTTGGTGGTGGTAGGAATGGTTACCCTAGGACTTTGGCAAGCTTGGATACCTCTTGCCGCTTGGTTAGGGGCATTATTAACCACTATCCTTGTCTATCTCTTAGCCCGCCGGGGCAATACTATTGTGGTGGAACGATTAATTTTAGGAGGAGTAGCCATTTCCTCCCTCTTTGGGGCAGTACAAACTACCTTACTCTTATTAGCGGAAGAAGGACGGATTCAAGCAGCTTTAAATTGGATTATTGGCAGCTTAAATGGTCGAGGATGGGCAGAATTAACTAACGCTGCTCCTTATATTCTAGTGGCCTTAATTGGCGCAACTTTATTAGGGCGATCGCTGAATGTGCTGGCTTTGGGGGATGAATTAGCTGTGGGGTTGGGACTGTCTTTAGGGCGATCACGGTTATTGATTGGAGGAATAGCCGCTTTATTGGCTGCTGGGGCAGTCAGTATGGCAGGTTTAATTGGTTTTGTGGGCTTAATTGTGCCTCACGGGATGCGATTATTATTAGGGGGCAATGATCATCGCTGGTTAATTCCTTTATCGGCCTTTGGTGGAGCATTTATCTTATCCTTAGCCGATTTATTATCTCGTTTGGGAAGTATAGAATTACCTGTGGGTGTGGTAACCGCTTTGTTTGGTTCTCCAGTGTTTGTTTGGTTACTGTATCGGCGATCCATTTAAACTTTTCTATTCCAAAGTCATTTGAGATCCCCATAAATCTTGTGCCATAAATCCACGATCTTTGGGTAAGGCAGCAACGGGTTCTGTGAGGGTAAATTCACCGTTTTCGATCCAAGTTTTCAATTCCTGGGCCACTGAGCGTGACAAAGCGATACTGGCTAAGGGAGCAACGCGAACACTATTACCTTCTATGGTCATACGCCCCGTCTTTAGTTGAGCATAGCTTACTAATCCAAAGGTAGGCCGTACTCGACGAGGAATTGAAAAATCAATCACAGGAGCCACAATTTCCTTGTCTTGAACCGCACAATGTTCAATGACTTTTGGGTCTAACACAGGAAAAGGAATGCCTACCCCTAACATTAAAGAAGGGCCATAATGGTTGAAATAACACCCCCGAACCCATTGTGGAGACATGGTTTTAGCATCCCCTATTAACGCTAAAGTGGCAGCGGGGCCAATGGGTGTGCGATTTGATAACCGTTTTTGTAGAGGAAAGTGTTGCGTTCCTTCCCAAGCAATATAACCTACTCCACCCCCCAAGAAAATACGACTACCGATCCCAATCAAATCTAAATCAGGATCATTAAATAACGGTGCGATCGCTCCTGGGTTGGAGTAGACAGCGTTGCCTAATTGGGGTTGTAGAGGGCCTAAATAAGTATAGAGCGGGCGATCGCTTCCATTTACTCCCACAATAAAATTTTGATATAAATTACGGGGATTATATAAATAGAACTGATTAATAGTTTTACGAGTAATCGTTGTTTCAAAGGAAGCTCTGGGATAGCAGTCTGTGACTTGACCAATGGCTTTGAGACTGACAGGTTTACCTGCGATTAAATCTTCAATAACATGACCACCTCCCCGTTCAATACCTAGATTTCCCTGACGATTCTCGCTTTCAGTCATCTCACCAATGGCTTTATAATCCACCATGGCTGTTGCCCCTAAGTACAAATCCACTGCCCCAAACCCGGCATAAGTAGGAACTCCGTCTAACCAACATTGACGAATTTTGATGGGTGGATCAGTATGTCCTAAGTTGATCATCGCTCCTGATGATTCCATGGGTTCAAAGGTTCCTGTACAAATGACATCAACTTCTTTGAATGCTTGGTCAACGCCAATATCTAAAATACGGGTTTTTAATTCTTCTACTGTCCAAACA
>JBCDDV010000566.1:0-3131 GCA_039180145.1 Cyanobacteria bacterium P01_G01_bin.49
ACGAATCGCTTCTTTTCGATAAGTAGCAGTCGCTTGTTTAGGAGTTGCGCCTAAACATAGATAAGTTTCTACCTCCCGTTGATTATGGGAAATAGCATTGACTAAACGTTCTCCTGATAAAGCAGCACTATTCATGGCATTACCTAGAATCATACCTGCTAAGGGAATTAAATATTGGGGAGCATACCAAGTTTCAGGCTGAATAATTAAAATTAGGGCATAACTGAGGGTTAAACCGCTACTAACTAACAAAGATCCCCAAATTAAGGCAAATAGGCCTTTGCCTTTGAGAAAAATGCGGTTTCGGGTAACTTTCGCAGCAATGATTAACATGACTGCAATAATACCTAAAACAGCGAAGGGACTATCTAACGCAAAGATAGCGGCAATTACATAGCCAACGACTAAAAGTTGTAGCAGCGATCGCCCTGTTGCTAGTAGTAATTGTCCCTCTAAGTCTAGCTGTTGCCATCTAGATAGAGCGATCGCGATCGCGATTATCCCTAATGACCACCCTAAATCTAGTATATCCAGTTCAATAACACTACCCACTTGATACTTTCCCCAGGAAGAATTTAAAGCTTACCCGAAGTATGGCGGTTCATTCCCAGCTTTCCACTTGATGTTACAGCCAATACTAGGTTTTTGGTCAAAATCAAGGGATTTATCTTCTAAAATAAATTCAATTGCTTGTCGTAAATCTTTTCCCGTGACAGGAACATCGTTACCTGGACGACTATCATCTAATTGTCCACGATACACAAGGGTTTCCTGGCTATTAAACAAGAAAAAGTCGGGGGTACAAGCAGCAGTGTAAGCTTTAGCAACCGCTTGACTTTCATCATAACAAAAAGGAAAATTAAACCCCAAAGTTTCAGCCATCACTTTCATTTTATCGGGGGCATCGTCGGGGTGAGTTGTAATATCATTGGCACTGATAGCGACAATGCCTAGACCTTTTTCAAGATAATCTTTCCCCAATTTAGCTAATTCCTGTTGTACGTGCTTGACAAAAGGACAATGGGGACAAATAAACATCACTAATAAAGCTTTTTTATCAGCAAATGTTGCCAAAGTAATTGCCTTTTCTGAGACAACATCAACTAGAGAAAAGTCTGGTGCTTTTGTCCCAAGAGGCAGCATTGTTGAGAGAGTTCTTACCATAGTTTTACCCCTGTTTAAAATAACATTTTTGAAATGTTAGCAACAAGCATTAAAAGTTGCCTACCTTATTGGCTAAATTGTTATAATTGTTCTAACAATTCATCCACTTTCTTAATTCCTTCACTATTATCGTATTCTTCATAAAGCTGGCGAGCGTCCTCTAATGCTCTTTTTGCTTCTCTTTTTCGGCCTCTTTCCGCAAAAGCAACCCCTAAATAATAGTAAGGCTCTGGATTTTGGGGAATAATGTTAATCAAGTCTTTATAAGTAATAATAGCTCCTAAATAGTCTTTTTGACTCATTTGAATTCTAGCGATACCTGCATAAGCTTCTGGTGATTTTTGCTGAAGATAAGAAACCCGACGATAGATTTTTAACGCTTCATCCAAATTGTCTTGAACTTCTAGAATGCGGGCAATTTTTAGTTGAACTTGAAAATTACTAGGATCAAGTTTTTCAGCAGCTTCTAATTCTTCTAATCCCTTATCTAATTGACCGTTTTGTAAAAAAGCTGTCGCTAATTGTAATCTCAATGACGTATTACGAGGAAAGCGATCAACCGCATTACTTAAATATTGAATAGCTTCCCCTAACTGTTGTTGCTGAAGTAAAGAAGACCCCATAATCGTAAAAGCTTCAGGATTATCAGGATTCAAGGCAATTACCCGTTTATAAGCTTCTGCTGCCCCTTCATAATCTCCTTGACGCAGTAGAACTACCCCTAAACCCAGATAATTTTCAACGGACTCTGGTTCTAGCTGAATGGCATAGTAATAAGCTGAAGCGGCGTTTGCAAAATCTTCAACATTAGCTAAACTGTAGCCTAGGGCATAGTAAAAGTCTGGGTTACTAGAATCAAGAGAAAGGGCTTTTTGATAAAATTTAACTGCTGCTTGATAATTCCCTTGTTGTGCATGTAAATAGGCCAAACCTGAGAAGATTCTTGGATTATCTGCATCCATAGCGGATGCTCGTTCATAAGTGGCGATCGCCTGTCTATAGTCTCCTTGATCGACATATTCTCGGCCGGAACGCAACAAATCATCAAGTTGTTGACTACTAGCACTTTGGGCAATAATTAAGGGAGCATGGGTATTAGCAAATGCTGGAGAAAGAGAACTACTTAGTAAGAGTGTTGTTATCCAGAGTAAAGTTGCTTTAGAAAGCATGGCCGTGAAACCTTCGGTAATATCTGAAACAGTTTTGACTTTCATAAGCATAGTAGCAAAAGTCCAACAGCACAAATTGCTCAAAGGAAAACTGGAAAAATCCTTAGTTTTTTGTTTTTTTTATTAACTTATCTTGCTCTTAATTCAATTGTATCCTGTTTAATTGTGACATCATAATGACCATAAAACGTTTGTCCCAGGAGTCCAAAAGGTAAGGTAGGATTAATAGCCACATCAAGATCAGACCCGACAACTTCTCCTACTTTAACTGAGGATACGGTACTAATCCCAATGGAAACCATCCCCCCTGCTGTCTGAGAAACAGCCTCTCGTTTAGGTGTTAATCCCATCGCTGCTGCCATATCTTTACTGATGGTAATGGTACTAGCTCCTGTGTCAAAGAGCATCTCAAAAGTATGTTTTCCATTGAAGGTGACATCAACAACAGGAATGCCTGAATATCGACGTTTAATGGGAACGGTCAAAATACCCTGGTTAGGGGAAACAGAAGGGGGTGAAGAACTTCCCTCACCACAAAGATGACCTAAATCGATACTTTGGCCATTTGATTCCTCTAAAAAACAAGATTGCTGAGCTTGCGTTGAGGATAAATTGGGTATGAAAATGATTCCGGTGATCACAATAACTGTGGTGAGAACTCCCTTGATGGTCATGACAACTGATGAATGGGTGAATATCAATGCTTTTAGTTTATGATGCCCAGAATAAACGTCTAAATAGATAAAATCATAAGTGCAAATTGTATTATTGATAACAGTAAAATTTTTTACAGTGAGT
>JBCDDV010000567.1:0-3125 GCA_039180145.1 Cyanobacteria bacterium P01_G01_bin.49
ATGGGCTATGACACAAAAAAATCTGGGGATAGTCTATCGATCTCGTATCAGAGGAGAAAGGGCAGATAATTTAGAATCAGCCATTGCTGCTTATCAACAGTCTTTGCGAGTTTATACCCCTGAAACCTTTCCCCAACAATGGGCTATGATTCAAAATAATTTGGGGAATGCCTATAATGATCGCATCAGAGGAGAAAGGACAGAAAACTTAGAATCAGCCATTGCTGCTTATCAACAGTCTTTGCAAGTGTATACTCCTGAAATCTTTCCCCAACAATGGGCCATGACCCAAAATAATTTGGGCGCAGCTTATAGCGATCGCATCAGAGGAGAAAGGGCAGAAAACTTAGAATTAGCCATTGCCGCTTATCAACGATCTTTATTAGTCAGAACCCGTGAAGCTTTACCTCAGCAATGGGCCATGACGCAAAATAATTTGGGAACAGCTTACAGTGATCGCATCAGAGGAGAAAGGTCAGAAAATTTAGAATCAGCCATTGCTGCTTATCATCAGTCTTTGCGAGTGTATACCCCTGAAACCTTTCCCCAAGAATGGGCCATGATTCAAAATAATTTGGGGAATGCCTATAATGATCGCATCAGAGGAGAAAGGGCAGAAAACTTAGAATTAGCCATTGCGGCTTATCAACGATCTTTATTAGTGAGGACTCGTGAAGCCTTGCCTCAGCAATGGGCCATGACCCAAAATAATTTGGGAACAGCTTACAGCGATCGCATCAGAGGAGAAAGGGCAGAAAACTTAGAATCAGCCATTGCAGCTTACCATCAGTCTTTAGAAATTTATACCCCTGAAACCTTTCCCCAACAATGGGCAATAACCAAAAATAATTTAGAGATAGTTTACAGCGATCGCCTCAAAGGACAAAGAACAGATAATCTCAAGAAATTTCTAGATAGCTAACACTCTCGCCGTTAAGCTGCCATTGTGAGGGAAGATTCTTGCTTCGTTGGATTTGTCCAGTTTAAAGCCATCAGATCAAATCCGGATTATTAGTTATGATTAGATTTTCTCCTAAAATCCTACTCCCTGCTTAACTTGCTAGAAGGATATGTTATTCAACCGAACTTCATCTCACGACCAAGTCCCTGATCATTTTCCGTATAATTACGTAGATTTTGTGACAAGAGATTTTTAAGTTATCGTACAAATTCTGTTGTTTACCACCCCCCCTAGACATTAAGCTAAAAATAGTTAAACACGTCTTGTCTTTTCTTCAATTTTGTTGTGCAGATTGGCTTATGTATACCCCTGTCAAAGAAAACGTAAAACTCGAAACTCTCAGCTTATTTCGTGAGTATAAAAAAACAGGACAAACTAGCGTCCGTAATAAAATTTTGGAATTAAATTTTGGACTGGTTCGCAAAGAAGCATATCATTGGGTTTACCAATGTCAAGAGAGTTACGATGATTTGCTACAAGTTGGTAGTTTAGGGTTAATTCGTGCGATTGAACGGTTTGATCTCGAAAAAGGTCATGCGTTTAGTTCTTTTTCCCTTCCTTATATTCGGGGAGAAATTCAACATTATTTACGAGACAAAAAATATACTGTCCGAATTCCCAGACGCTGGTTAGAATTAGGCAGAAAATCCATGACTGTTAAACGGGAGTTTCGGCAAGAATTTAATCGTCAACCAACGGATTTAGAAATTGCTCAAATTTTAGAGATTCCTTCCCAAGAATGGCAAGAAATTAAACTTGCATTTCAGAATCGAGAACCCATCAGTTTAGACGTTAAAGTTGGCAATGATAGCGAAGGACAAACCAGTTTAGGGGATCTGGTTCCCGATGCTAATTATCGTAGTTTTCAACTGTGTCAAGAAGATCAAGTACGTCTGCAACAAGCATTAGAACAATTAGAAGATAAGACCAGAAAAATTCTTGAATTTGTTTTCCTCAAAGATCTCACTCAAAAAGAAACGGCTGAACAATTAGGAATCAGTGCAGTAACTGTCTCTCGTCGGGTTAAGAAAGGTTTAGCAACTCTTAAACAAGTCATGACAACAGAGATTGGTTAATTTTAGATAAGTCAACAACAAATTATAAAAAGACGCAGGCGATCGCTTGCGTCTTTTTTCCTGTTAAAACTTTCCGATGAATTCAGTTTAAGCGTTAGCTAAAGTGCGGGTATGACGTTCTTTTAGATAGGACATAAATTCCCGTCCTTCCCGTAGACGACGAACCAACATTTGAGGATCAGCTAACATTTCTTGAACAATAGGAATAATGGTTCGCGGACGGAAGTAGAAACGACGATACATTTGCTCAACTGCATCTTCGATTTCAGCCGCAGACAGGTTAGGATATTGCAAGGTAGACAGTTGAATGCCTGAACTCGCCACTAAATCTCCATTGGTAAACCAGCCATTTTCTTGGGCTTGTTGATACAATTCTGTGCCAGGATAGGGAGAAGCGATCGATACTTGAATGGTATGGGGACTCACTTCACAAGCAAAGCGGATGGTGTCTTCGATGGTTTCTTTGGTTTCATTGGGCAAGCCAATAATAAAGGCACCATGAACCTTAATGCCCAGTTTAGTGCAGTTTTTCATAAACTTACGAGCCACTTCTAACTTAATGCCCTTTTTCACCCCATCGAGAACCGTTTGATTACCCGATTCAAACCCAACTAAAAGCAAACGTAAGCCATTATCTCGCAAAGTTTTCAAAGTATCATAATCAAGGTTACCACGAGCATTACAACTCCAAGTTAAATTGAGTTTTTTGAGGTGTTCACTGATGGCCATGACCCTTTGTTTATCAATGGTAAAGGTATCATCATCAAAGAAATATTCTCGGACAGAATCGCCCCAAGTAGACTTAGCGATCGCCATTTCTTTGCCCACTGCTTCAGGACTTTTGGCCCGATATTGATGACCACCGATGGTTTGCGGCCACAAGCAGAACGTGCACTTCGCTGGACAACCTCTTCCGGTGTACAAAGAAACGTAGGGATGAAGAAGATAACCGATGAAATAGTTGCGAAAATTGAGATGTTCTGAATAAACAGGAAAAACACTGGGCATAGAATCCCAATCATGAATTAATTCTCGTTCTTCTGTATGCTTAATGTTGCCAAATTGATCGCGGTAACTTAGCCCTTTAA
>JBCDDV010000568.1:0-3121 GCA_039180145.1 Cyanobacteria bacterium P01_G01_bin.49
GATGCTTCCGTGAGATTTTAGATTTGGCTTAGATTTAGAAATATGCAGGACAACTTCTCTCTTCTTCCTTCCTATTGGCCACCTCCCGATCTCTCCCAAGCAGCCTTTATTGCTCCTAACGCGGTAATTGTAGGAGAGGTTGAGATTGTTCAAGGTGCAAGTATCTGGTACGGTGCTGTGGTGCGTGGCGATGTGGAAAAAATTAAAATAGGAATTTCTACTAATATACAAGATGGTGCTATCTTGCATGGTGATCCTGGAAAAATAACCTGTCTAGAAGATTATGTCACCATCGGCCATCGAGCGGTCATTCATGGGGCCCATATTGAAAAAGGTTGTCTTATTGGCATTGGGGCAGTTATTTTAGATGGCATTCGGGTAGGAACTGGAAGCTTAATCGGAGCAGGTGCTATCGTCAATAAAGATGTTCCCCCGCGATCGCTAGTGGTTGGAGTTCCCGCACGACGAGTCAGAAATTTATCTGAGCAAGAAGCTGAAAAAATCATTGAACACGCTAAACGGTATGAACAACTGGCCCTAGTTCATGCCGGAAAAGGAACAAATTTGGGATTCACAAACGATCACTGATAAGCTATAAATAGAAAGATAAATTTTTGATTAAAGTTCCATAACAATCACAGAGGAAATTGAAAAATGGATTGGCGTATTTTAGTTGTGCTTGGCCCGATTATTATTGCAGCTAGTTGGGCAGGGTTTAATATTGCGGCTGCTGCTCTACGGCAAGTACAAGGATTTCTCAACAAAGAAAGTTAATGTTTGATCATTAGGAAAAGTAAAAGAGGGGCGTGAATTGGTCTAAAGTTATTGGGCTAAACATAGAATAAGCTCCTCTTTTTTTGAGGATATTCAACCATATTGTCTGAATTAATGTTACCTGCTGATCGAATTATTGTTCCTTTAGATGTTGCCAACCAAGAAGAGGCGATCGCTCTTTTAGCCAAACTCCCTCAAGTCAGCTTTTGGAAAGTCGGATTACAATTATTTCTGGCTGCGGGGCCAGATATTCTCAAACGTCTCAAAGATCAACAAAAACGCATTTTTTTAGATCTAAAATTTCACGATATCCCCAATACCGTTGCGGGGGCTTGTGGTTCTGCCAGTCAGTATGGAGTAGATCTACTTACCCTCCATGCAACCGCAGGACGTGATGCGCTCCTTGCAGCTACCCAGGCCATTTCTCAGCAGTCTTCTCCCCCAAAATTATTAGCCATTACTCTCCTCACCAGTCTCAACTCGCGGGACTTGGCATTTGATTTGAAAATCCCCTTAGAATTATCTGAATATGTCTTACAAATGGCTTTATTAGCCCAAGAATCAGGGATTAATGGGGCAGTTTGCTCCCCACAAGAAGTTGCTCAACTCAGAGAAGTCTGTGGAAAAGATTTTATGTTAGTCTGTCCTGGAGTACGTCCTACTTGGGCCCAAGCAGGGGATCAACGGCGGGTAATGACTCCCAAAAAAGCCATAACAGCAGGCGCAGATTATTTAGTGATTGGTCGTCCGATTACAATGGCAGATGATCCTGTTGTTGCCTGGGAACGTATTATCAGCGAATTATGAAACTTTGGCTATTTGGACTCTTATTGATGTTGAGTTTTACACCTAAAGTCGGGGTGAATGCTCAAGACGAGATACGGGGGGTTGCTTGTCCTTCAGATCTTAAAACCTTGATGAGTTGGATGTTGGAAGATTTACCCAGTTATGCCAACCGAGTCACTCAACGAGCTAGACGAAGCGATCGCGCAGTCAATCTTTTTAACTATATCATCGTCGCAGGTCGGCCAGAATTTGACCCCTTACCCTTGAGCAATTTGCAATATGATTCTGAGTTACCTGACGATGCTCAACAGGTATTTTTTACCACCCTAGAACGGCAGTATAATCAAACGGATACCATTGAGTTACAAAATTATTATTGGTTATTTTTAGTGGAAAGTCCTGATGGTTGGCGATTGACGTTACTCTTTTCTCAATTAGCAGATTTAGAATTAGAAGGGGACGATCTCCCGTTACCCCCTCAAGATGCTAGGAATGGGGCAATTGGTCAAGGCATTAGCCTTTGGTTAAAAGACTGTCGTGCTGGGGTTTTGAGGCGATGATAACAGTTTAAACTTAAGTGAGTGCGAGAGAATTTGTGCTTTGTGTGTTTCATTTATCCATTGAAAAATTGCTGTAAGATGATGACTAATTTTAAACAATATGCGCCAGCAACTGAACGGAACCGCGAACACATTTTAAAGGTATTATTAAGGGTACTTCCGTCGTCGGGGAATATATTAGAAATTGCTAGTGGGACGGGTGAACATTCAGTTTTTTTTGCCCCTGCTTTAGATCCGCGTCAATGGTTTCCCTCTGATCCAAACCCTTCATTAAGAGAGAGTATTGAGGCCTGGCGAAAAGATTGTTCTGCTAATAATCTTCATGCTCCCCTAAATATTAATGCTCAAGATTCTGTCTGGGAAATTGAAAGACAAAGAATTACTATTTCGGCAATTGTTAACATTAACATGATTCATATTTCTCCTTGGTCAGCTTGTTTAGGACTGATGAAAGGGGCAGATCGTTTACTATCATCAGGAGGAATTTTATATCTATACGGCCCTTATAAGCAATCAGGAAAACACACCTCAGATAGTAATATTGCCTTTGATCAATCTCTGCGCGCTCAAGACCCTGAATGGGGAGTTCGTAACTTAGAAGATGTGATTAAAGTGGCCGAAGAACAAAAATTAATTTTTCGAGAAGCTGTCACCATGCCAGCTAATAATTTATCAGTAATTTTTGAAAAAAAGTAATTACATTTAACATTTACCATTTACCATTTTTTATTAAAAAAGGAAGTAGGCTTGAAACCTAAATATTCAACTCGCGCATGCTCTAGGCGAGGAAACCTCGCCGAGTCTCGCTCGTCAATGTTCAATGCTCAATAATTGGTCAGGTATTTAATAGAGATAAATGCCACCGTTTCTTTGTAAATTAATGGTACGGTGTCCGAAGAACTTGGGTTCAGCTTTTTTGATTTTGACTGTCACCAAATTATCGTCGCTAACATCAACATCGAACTTTAACGTATAGAGATTGTCGGTGTCAGATGAGGCAA
>JBCDDV010000569.1:0-3118 GCA_039180145.1 Cyanobacteria bacterium P01_G01_bin.49
ATTTAAGCCAGCAGCAAATTCCCAACGAGAGGTAGCACGGTTGCCTCGAAAAGTACGGTCAGGATAACCCACAATACAACCATACCGTTCTACTAAACTCCGCAAGGCTTCATAAGCCCAATCTGTGGGGGAAACATCTTGTAACTCAGAAATATTGGTTACTTGGGACATCGACCCATTGGATGACCCATCAGTAAACTGTTTGCTGTCATCACGGTTTAAGGGAGTTTTCAGTTGGGGACGATTTTGCAGTACCCCTAATGCTTCTTGAGGTGAGATAACCTCTGCATCAGTTGTTTGAATGTCCGATTCCTTGGGGGCAGCGATCGCACTTTGAGCAATAAGCATCGAAAGCCCAGCGATCACGGGGGTTATTTTTATAAATTGGGAGCATAATTTCCACATAGATTTAATCCTCACACCTAACACGAATCTCTACTTTATAGTCTGACGACGATAAATCAGCGACGTTGAGCCATAGTTTTTACTAATGGTCTAAAAATTCTCATAAGTAAAAGCCTTGATTGAGATTTTATCTCAAAAACAAGAAGTTTACGAATGATGTTAATCTTATTTAAATTTATGCTACCGTCACCAGACGAAAGGGATTTCTCTTTTCGCCGACTCTTAACCTTTTTAAAATAATTTAAGGTTTTATCCCCGCTGTCCTGTAACGATATAAGAAACTCGCTGAGCAATATTCGTGGAATGATCAGCCATTCTTTCTAAATGACGAATTACCAAAGCCAACAGTAAGAAAGGTTCAATCACCCCTTTAACATTTTTCTGACGAGCTAATTGTTGATAAAGGTCATCGTAAGCATCATCCACTGTATCATCTAGCTTCTTCACTCTCGCTCCAGCGTTGGCATCAAGATCAGCCAAGGAGACCAAGCTAGTAGCCAACATCATTTGAGCATGGGTCGACATAGCAGCAATATCTTCCATACAATCATGGGGTTGATAGGGCAATAATTTTACCGCAATTTCCCCTAAATCTTTGGCATAATCTCCAATACGCTCTAAATCTCTAACCAACTGCATAAAGGCACTCAATAAGCGTAAGTCTTGTGCTACAGGAGATTGTAAGGTCATCAGTGTGGCACAATCAAGTTCAATTTTGCGATAGTAACGATCAATTTGTTTATCAAGGACAACAATTTTTTGAGCGGCATCAATGTCTCTTTCAAATAAAGCTTGATGGCTCAGACGAAAAGATTCTTCGACTAAAGTTCCCATGCGCAATACTTCTTGTTCGAGTCGTTTGAGACATCGCTCGAAGTAGGTGCGTTCAGGATAATTATTTTGGAGAGCTAAATCCACGATTCTATTCCTAACTTATCCCTCAATACTACGCAGGTTTTGCTCAAAACCCTAGTTGAGACTGCAAGGGAGCGGGGAGCAGGGGGCGGGGGAGAAAACTGAAAAAACCCTCTCCCTGCTCCTCTGCTTACCCTACTAAACAATAAAAATTCTTAACCGAGCAGTATTGACTTATCCCTAGCATAACCTTACATCTATAGTGATCACCATAAACTCCCATTTATACTAACTATTATAAATTTTCTAAGTTAAGAAGTTACCAAGATTTTAAGTATCTTTAGTTAACATAACTTGTATCCAAGCACCCCCAGTATCGGGATGATTTTGTGCCATTATTGACCCCCCGTGAGCTTGGATAATTTCTTGAGCGATCGCCAGTCCTAAACCACTCCCTGAGCCTAAAGATTGGTTGGGAAAACCCTGTCGAGTTCGGGAAGTATCTCCCCGATACAAACGATTGAAAATATAGGGTAAATCTGTGTGGGTGAATCCGGCTCCTTGATCTAAAATATCAATTTTAATGGCTTGATGCTGCTCAATATTAGCTACATTGACCGTGATCTGACCGCCGTTAGGACTATGTTTAAGGCCATTATCCAAAAGATTGATAAATACTTGAATCAAACGAGAGCGATCGCCAACTAATATGACTTCATCAAGTCCTTGATAATTGAACCTAATTTGCTTTTGCTCTGCTAAGGGTTCTAGAATTTGCCATGCTGATAAAATCACTGCTGATAGTTGCAGTGGTTTACAGGTAAGACTTTGATGAGGATTTTCTTCAAGTTGGCTTAAATCTAACCAATCTTCGACTAAATTAATTAAGCGATGGGTTTCTTTTAACATTTGCTCGGCCCAACGATTTTCGGGACTATGTAAACGACTCTGCAACCGTTCAGATACCAAAGCAATGGAGGTTAAGGGAGTTCGCAACTCATGGGTAAGATCAGAAAAGGCGCGATCGCGGGAACGAGACAATTCGACAAGAGGCTGTTGGTTTTCGATAAAGACAGCGACTTGTCTTTGAGCTAAGGGATAGCTAAACCCCTTGAGCGTGATAGGGGTCTGTTTAAAACGTTGTGAAGTATAAGCATCATTGCCAGCTATTTGAGATGCATGAGCGGTCGGATAAAATGTCCATTCAACCGTTTGAGGGGTTTGAGTTTCACGGGTTTGTTCGATTAGTTGATCGAGTTCATAGGAACGGACTAATTCTAAGAAAAGGCGAATTTCTCCTGGTTTCCAGCGATCAATGTGTAACAACTCTTGTGCTTTTTGATTGCACCACAAGAGTTGGTTTTCTTCATCAATTCGTAAATAAGCAATGGGTGCAAAATCTATGGCTTGTTGTCTGGTTTGTAATTCTGCTTCTTGTCTTTCGTACTGTTGCTTAAGATAAATAACTTCTCGCTTGATTAAGGAAATCGTTGGTAATGAACCCAGCAAGTCTTCTGTATCGGGTGATGCTGTTAAGACGCTTTTTAACTGGGATTTCAAGACATGACGGTTCCATAAGAAGATTCCCATACCCACCAACAAACCTAGAAGAAATAAAAGCAAGATTTAATATAAGGATTTAACAGACACTATTTTCATTGTATGTTTTTTTTTCAAAAAGGCAGAAGCTCGATCCATATAGGCTATGTGCTGTACGTCTAGTACCGTGTCTCGGTTCGGTTAGTAGAGAGATGGTTAATGGTTGATAGAAAATCAGTCAACAATCAACAATCAACATAAAATCCCACTACATCTATGGGTGGGATGAGCTTAAGAACAGTCTCTCAGTTCAGTTAAG
>JBCDDV010000570.1:0-3109 GCA_039180145.1 Cyanobacteria bacterium P01_G01_bin.49
AGGGCAGAGCGGGCTAACTACACCAACGCCGCCCTTCCTTTTTATCGACCACAAATATATAAGCATACCGGGTTTTACCTCTTGCCCCGGGGACGAGATGCCTCCCCCACACCCCCTGCATAAAGTACACATACATAATTTTTAGCAGTTCAAATTAGATTACTTAAGTCTCCAGTTACTTTTGAGAATTGGTATAAGCTATAAACTTTAAGAGGGGGTATCTAAATCGGATTTGGGATAACTAGTCGATTTCTAAATCAGTGCAACAATCTCAACAAAAAGCACGTCAGGCAATTTCGACACTAACAAGACTTTTTAGCCTCACCAATGCTAATCTCAGCAGATATCTGATATAAACAAGAAATAACCAGGCTAAAACAGCTAACTAATTAACATAGCTCAATAAGCAAATGATAAAAACTCACCAACCCATCAGAGGCAAACACCTACTGATTACACTGTTTTCCCTTCCCTTTCTCTGGGGAGGAGTTTTAAGTTCCTCTGTAACGGCAAAAGATGTCGAGTTAAAAATAGGGATTGTACAGCGATTTGGAGAAACAGAAACCGAGAAATTATCAATTGCTGCTACTAATGAGGATAATTTAACAGTAGAATTTAAGGATTCTCAAGGAGAAGTGCAAACCTTAACAACTAACCAACTTACTCTCAATGTTGTTGAGCAACCCTTATCCGAATCTTTGTTAAGAGAATACATTGTTCTCAGCGATCACGCCACATTTGAAACGGCTGAAGATAGTGCTAACCAATGGAAAGAAAAAGGCATAGAAGTAGAAGTTACTCAACCCGAAAGATGGCAGGTTTGGGCGAAAAGGGATGTTTATCAAACCCCTTTATTACGTCGTTTATTACTCAAAAGTCTTCAAGAAAAAGGCCTTGAACCACCCAATCTTGAATCGACTATTTTATCCACAAAGTCTCAAGCAGAATTTACCATCGCCGGAAAACAATACAGTAGTGATTATATTAAAATCATTGCTGAGAAAAATCCCATTCAGGTTAGCCATCCCGAAGGAATAGTAAGGCGTTATGCAGGAAGTTTGAAACTTCAACCTAATGCTTATGGAACTTATTCATTAGTTAATCGTGTTCCTCTAGAAACTTATCTTAGAGGGGTAGTGCCTCATGAAATCGGGCCCAATGCCCCTGCTAATGCGGCTAAAGCGCAAACAATTATTGCCCGTACCTATGCCTTGCGTAATTTAAGACGCTTTCAAGCGGATAATTATCAACTTTGTGCCGATACTCACTGTCAAGTTTATTTTGGTTTAAGTGAAACCAGTGCTAAAGCAGATCAGGCGATCGCTGCCACCGCAGGTTTAGTCTTAACCTATGAAAATGAGCTAGTTGATGCCCTTTATTCATCGACAACAGGAGGAGTGACAGCCAGTTTTAGTGATGCTTGGAATGGAGAAGAACGTCCTTATCTCAAAGCCGTTATTGATGCCCCTAACCCGATTTGGGATCTCTCTGAAAAATCTCTGGCAGATGAGGAAGCATTTCGCAATTTCATTGGTTTGAAACAAGGATTTAATGAAACCGGAAGAAATGTCTTTCGTTGGAACCGACAAGCAACGTTAGTTAGCTTGAGTCAAGATTTACAAAAATACTTAGAGAAACGAAAGCATTCCCTAGCTGATTTCAAAACGATTAAATCAATGGAAGTCACTGAGCGATCGCCTTCTGGACGCATTTTAACCATGATAGTTGAAACAGATCAGGGTGCTTTAGAATTACAAAAAAATGAAGTGCGTAGTGCCTTTATGCCTCCGAGAAGTACCCTTTTCTATTTAGATCCTATTTATGATGGCCAAAAGCAATTGACAGGTTATGCTTTTGTCGGCGGTGGATTTGGTCATGGCGTTGGTATGAGTCAATTTGGGTCATACAATTTAGCTAATTTGGGTTGGAGTGCCGAAAAAATTCTTTCGTTTTACTATCCAGGGACTGAAATTCAACCCCTCAATGATTCTATTGTTTTTTGGCGTAAAAATGAGTAACTTTCTTATGGTTAACTAAATAAATAGTAGGGTGAGCAGCTTCACCCTATTTTTTACTAATTGCCAACCAAAGGAATCCATTCGTAACTATCAACAATTCCTTGAAAATAATCATTCATTGTTTCCCGTGAATAAGGTGTCACTCCTGTCTCTTCCCCAAACCACTTTTCATAAATAGCGACTTGTTGGGGTTGATCACTGATAATACCTTCCATAAACTTAACTAAACTATAATTAACCATCCCTCGCCAAGCTGATTCATCTTCTGGAATCATACAAGCATAAGCTTCATAAACATAGGGAAATTCAGGAACCACTGCTAAACTATCTGGATTCTTATTTTCTAATCTTAATCCCTGTAAAACAATGCCATCTCCTGCGATCGCTTCAATATCACCTTTCTGCAACATTTCTAACCCTTCATTACGATCTTTGATGGGAATTAATTGAGCAGCAGGTTGTTGAAGCTTAATAGCTTGTTCATTAGTTGTATTAGGAATTACGCCTATCTTACTTCCCGCTAAAGATTCGATTGTTCCGAGTTGACTTCCTTTTTTAATTAAAAGTTTAGTACCACTGGCAAAATAACTGACGCTAAAATCAACAGATTGATCTCTTTCCCAAGTAAATGTGCTAGAAGCACATTCAATATCAATTTCTCTATTTTTAACTTTATTAAAACGATTTTGGGGGGTTACTTCAACCAAATTAAGCTTGATAGGTTTACCAAGTTTTTGCTCAAGATCTTGTCGAATAATTTCGAGAATATCAATAGAGTAACCTACCCATTTTCCTTCTTTATCAATATAAGCAAAAGGAATAGCATCTTTTCGGGTTCCAGCGGTAATAACGCCTGTTTCTTGAATTTTTTCTAGGATTTTGCCTGCCCAACTCGGTGTTTGATAAGCTGTTGTTAATAGTAATGTTAAGAAAACTAGGGCTAGTTTCTTTCTCATCATTGCTTTCCTTAAGTAATATTTAGGAAAATAGACTGTACAGATAAGAACTAAGTTTCATCATGAAACAGTTTAAATCTGTTGAAGATTTAATCACACATCACTTTTACTTATCCATGATATAAAGACAAAAAG
>JBCDDV010000571.1:0-3109 GCA_039180145.1 Cyanobacteria bacterium P01_G01_bin.49
AGACAACCTAATCATCCTCTACTGAGCTTCCAGAAACTCTCGATGGCGATCGCTCCACAATCACCAGAGATTTCCCTGATCGAGTGTCACGGTATTTGTCATTGAGTGACTACTTCATTTCCCATGTCGAAAACCATAGCATTTTATTATACAGTCACACTAACAGTGGTCATTTTCCCTAAAGGTTTTTTGCTCTTTGTTGCTCTTTCTGGTTAGCGATCGCCACTTTCCTCTCCCTTCTGGCGACAAAGACCGTGACACTCACCACCAGGTTAATGACTACCAGAACTTACGTTAGGAAGGTTTTGTGAACGCAAAACCGCCACTTCAAAACGACAAGCCTCTCCCTTCTCAAAAGTCTGATCGTCTGGGGTAAATTCAACGATCCCCCAATCTCCCTCTTCCCTCATGTCTCTAATTACTGTCCCTGTTCCTCTCCATCCCATGATGTTTCCCGATTTCAATCTAATTCGTGTTCCCTGTTTTAACGGTTTTTTTCTCCTTTTTTTTCTCATAGTTTTCTCCTTCTCTGAATCAAATTATACATTTAAAAAATAACGAAAAAGCAAAATCTCCTCAACCTTGTTGAGATAACCAAGTGCGGATCTCTGATTCACTTTGAAAATCTAATAAAGCTTCACCCAAGTTTTCTATTTGTTCAATGGACAATTCACGAATTTGACTTTCTACATCGGGAGAAATTTCGTCTATTTTTCGACTAAGTTGACGTATAACTAAATTAGCTTCTCCTTGTTTCCTCCCTTCTTCTATAGCTTGCTGTCGATCCTGTTGATAGAGGGGTTTTAACCGCATAATTAACTCCTGAGATTCTTCATCTTGTTCTGTTGATAGCTCTAAGTTTTGCTGGAGGTTGTACAACAAGGCTAAAATCGTTGACCGGATCGGATTAGCCGTCGATAAAGCCTCTAATTCATCAATGGCTTGTTTTTGAACTCGACCTCTTCCCAACAGTCTCAACCACAGTGTTTCGGGAATAGCTGGTAATTGGTGAATGACAACTAACGCCGTTCTGAAAGTCTCTGGGACAAAGTAAATCCCTTTTGACCAATTCGACTTCTCAACCCCGACAATTCCTTCTCTAATTGTAGCTGATGCCGTTGGCGTTAAGATCCATAACTTCGGCCATCCTGATTCGTTTAATCGCTCTTTTTTCCGATTAGCTTCTCTTTGTAATTGTCCTCTTAACGAGAATAATTTGAGCATACAGTCACAAATCTCTCCTTTAGTAACTGGATTCCGATACGGCTCAAATAATGAAGCACTTGAAGCCATTTGACCGAGTAATCCCAATTCCGATGGCAATTCTGGTTCTCTTGGCACAAACCAGACATCTATTTCTCTCACTTCTGATGATACCTTTTTTGCCGCTTCTACTGACCCATAGGGCAATAACAGCGTCTCTAATAGGTCTTTGCTAAATTCATCATAGATAAAACGAGTCAATTCAAGTCCTCTGATAATTGAGCTAATTTCTTGACTTTCTTTTATTATACATTTATAATCAACCTCAAGTCACCATTCTGAAGAGATGAATAAATTCATCTCTTCAGAATGGTGATCATTTCTCCTAGCAGAGTAGTTTTTATGCCACAAGGTCAAGTTAAATGGTTCGATAGTGAAAAAGGCTACGGATTTATCGAACAAGAGAATGGTTCTGATCTTTTTGTCCACCATTCAGACGTTCAGACTCAATCCCTCCATAGACCTCTTGCATAACTATTGGGTGATCGCAGATTTTGACGGATGGCTAAGTCCATAATTGTAAATCCCTGCAATTAGATTTAATCGAAGATTAAAGCGTCTTCTTCGGTTGCGATAACGCTCTGACAATAATCTAAATATTTTGAGACAGCGATTAACATGCTCAATCACTATTCTTTGCTTGGCTAACTCTCGATTAAACTTTTTCTCTTCCTTACTTAGCTTTTTACCACGCTTCTTTTTGATAGGTGTTTGACTATTATTATGAATATTTTTGAGACCTTGATATCCCTTGTCTGCTAAATGTTCTATCTCTGGTTTAGCAGCAGTCCGACTTTTTTTCCAAATCTTAAAATCGTGTTGCTTTCCCTTTCCATGAGCTATACAGACTATTAATTTTGTATTTAAGTCCACTACTATTTGAGATTTTAGTGTATGCTTCTTTTGCTTACCACTGTAGTAAGGTTTCTCTTTTTTTTGGACGTTCTACTTCATGCTCTGTGACATCTATCACAATTGTTTCAATTTGGGTATCTGGCTCAATTAAAACTTTTTTCCCTGGCAGAGCAAACAATCCTGATTTAATCAGTATATCTTCTACTCGACGAATAATTCTGTAAGCCGTTGATTCATTAACTCCCCAGTCTTGACCCAGGTGAAAGTAGGTACGATACTCCCGCCAATAGGATAATGTCATTAAGACTTGCTCCTCAATCGCTAATTTATCTCTTCTCCCTGTCTTTTTTTGGAGCATTCTTTCTACTTTCACAACTTTTACCATATCCTGAAAAATCTCACCATAGACTCCATAACTTCTCTTAAAGTCACTTCTTGTTAAATTTTGCGCTTCTTGATGTTTCATTTTTACTGACTAACTCATCTTTTTTAAGATTAACATTTTATGAGTTATGCAAGAGGTCTAATGAAGGACAAAAGGTTGAGTTTGAAATTGGTGAAGGAAAGAAAGGCCCCTGTGCTGTCAACGTAAGAAAGATGTAGACTCTGACCTTCTTTGCCCGCCCTCCCTAACACCGGACTCCTTTCCTCACGTTTATCCAAAACGACTTTAATTGATGTTTAAGCCTCTCTGTTTTTTTCAATTCGAGTGTACTCTCGAAGTATGGCTCATGATAATCCCCAATTCAAAAACTTAGTTCCACAAAAACCTAACTGGTATCACCTCCCCACTAAAGCCATTCGAGTGCCTGAATACTTTGTTGAGAAGATCAAAGCTTATGCCATCACCTTAGATCAAAGAGAAACAAATTCTATTCCCCATACGGTTCGTTGGCTAGGACTCAAACCCAGTATCAGTCGCTTAGGATGGGCTATTCTTGAAGGGGAAACCTCAGATGACCCCCAACTGCTCGATTTTGGCTTGATTGAA
>JBCDDV010000572.1:0-3106 GCA_039180145.1 Cyanobacteria bacterium P01_G01_bin.49
AAATAAACTTATGTAAATGCATTACATAATCATATTTGGTAAGAACTATAAGCTAATATCAGCAAATTTAAATTTCAAGCAAAATGATGAGTTATGAAGATTTTTGAGTCAGGTGCGATCGCTGTTACGGCAATCTATGACAATAGAGCCAGTGTTTAATTTTAAACTCAATTGTCATCCGACTCAAATAAGCTAACCAAAATACTTTGTTTGTTTAACTGTAAAAGCCATTATAACTAAGGAGAAAAAATATGGGCTCGTACAATGGATTAGATCCTGAAATTATAAAGATTTTCAAGGGTATTAATGACAAACTAACTGAAGCACAAATTGAATTTATTGTTGATTCTTTAAAACCCAAGCCCAAGAAAATATTTGGACAAATTATTAATATGCTCTATCTAGAGGATGATAATTTAGCATCATTAATAATACAGAGTAATGCTTTGGGCAATATTTTTACTCTTTCTGCTAATCCCGCTGACCCTGATATTAATGCAAAATTTAATGAGATTCAAATAGATAACTTAAATATTTTTCGTAACAGGTTGCAAGAAGCCTTCAATTATCAGTCTTTGGTAAATATTTATCATGAAAATAACGAGATAAAGTCTTTAGTGCTTGTTGCAAGGCAAACTCAAGAACAAATAACTCTCTTTTCTGGACCAGGTGGAGGCAGTTCAGGGGCATATTGTCGTTATGGTAAACCCCCATGTGATTAAACTTGAGCTTTTTACAGCTCAAATAATGCTGTTCTCATAAAGCTCAAATAATTAGACAATAGTTAAGTTGTGAAATTTTCTGTTAGCGATTTTTTTATTCTGTTCAATATCTTGGTTGGCTTATTTGCTACAAATGATTTTGCGATGGCTCAATCTATTCTGACTGATGGCACAACACCGACTCAACCAGGAAATTGTTCTGGCGATTGTATTATCGAAGGTGGATTGCAGCAAGGGAATAATCTGTTTCACAGTTTTGCAAGATTTAATGTCGATTCTGGGACAACAGTTTTATTTCAAGATCCTGGGGTTTCTAATATTTTAAGTAGAGTTACAGGAAATGAACTCTCTGAAATAATGGGAACTCTTGGTGTAAGTAGTGGTGATGCCAATTTATTTTTGCTTAATCCTAATGGTATTGTGTTTGGGCAAAATTCCAGCTTAGATTTAAATGGTTCTTTCCTAGCTAGTACTGCCAATGCAATTCAATTTGGTGAACAAGGTTTACTGGATACTACCTCTAACGAGATACCTTTGTTAACGATCAATCCCTCTGCTTTATTCTTTGCCCAAGATAATCAGAGCATTATTAGCAATGAATCAATTGTGCCCGCAGGACAAGACTCTTCTGGGATTGAAACTTTTGGTCTACGAGTTCCTGATGGTAAAAGCTTGCTTCTTGTTGGTGGAGATGTAATTTTAGATGGGGGAGGAGTAAATGCCTTTGGGGGACGGGTAGAGTTAGGCGGATTAGCTATTGAAGGAGAGATCCAACTTGATTTTCCTGATATTGAAGAGGACAACATCAGCCTCAATTTTATTGACCAGTTCACAAAGGCAAATGTATCCCTCACTAATGGTTCTGTGGTTAATGTACTTGCTGAAGATGAAGGTAGTATTGCAATCAATGCCGAAAATATAAGTATTTCTGAGCAGAGTGTTCTAATTGCAGGTATTGGAACAAAATTGGACACAAATGACAATCAAGCTGGCAATATAACTTTTAATGCTACAAAAAAACTAGAAATAATCAATAATAGTGGAGCTTTAAACGAGGTTTCACCAGCAGCCCAAGGAAATGGAGGTAATATATATGTTAATTCTGGCTCATTACTTATTAGTAATAATAGTTTTATTCAAACAGCAACTTTTGGCACAGGAAACGCTGGTGATATAAAGATAAACGTATCGAATGGAGAAATTGAAGTTAGCAATAATTCAAAGATTAATTCCAATGTTGAATCTCTTAATAATTTTATTGGAATAGGGAAAGGAGGAGATATTCAAATTATCGCTCAAGAAGTATTGTTAAAAAATGACTCTTTCATAGATGCCAGCACTTTAGGGCAAGGAGACGCTGGCAATATAGAAATATTTTTGACAGAAAATCTAGTTGCTTCATTTAATAGTCGTATTATCAGCGTTGTCGAAGCAGGAGCGATAGGAAATGCAGGGAACATCAGCATAGAAGCAGATAATATTTCTCTCAAGAATGGTTCTCAATTAGTATCTAATGTTCAATCTGATAAAGAAGATAAGATTGGTGGACGCGGTAAAGGGGGAAACATCATTTTAAATGTTTTTAATTCAGCTGATATTGAGGGATTTGGCTTAAACGGACTCTCCACAGGGGTATTTACTGAAACACAGGCAGGAGCAGAAGGTCAAGGGGGTAGCATTGTAGTTAATACAGAAAGTTTTCGGATAGCTGATGGTGCAATTATCAGTTCTCAAACTTTTAGTGAGAGCAATGGTGGAAATATTTTAATTAATACCAATAGTTTTACCGCTATTGATGGTGGACAAATAGTTACTTCAGTAGCAAATTCTGGTAATGCGGGTGATATTAATATTGAAGTATCAGATAGTCTTTTGCTTACAGGTAGTGATTCCAATTTTGCAGATCGACTGGCAGAATTTGAAGAGATTGTAGGCAATGAAGCTCCTGGAAATAGTGGATTTTTTGCTAATGTGCGTCCAGAGGCTTCAGGTGCGGGGGGCAGTATTAATGTTACGGCGGGACAGTTAGAGATTTTTGATAATGCCGAGATAAACGTTGGTGCAGAAGGGACAGGAGGGGCAGGAAGTTTAACTATTGATGCTCAAGACGTTACTTTAGATCTTGGTAGTCTGACTGCGGAAACGAGAGTTGGCAGCCAAGGTAATCTAAGTTTGAATGGATTGGATACTTTGTTGCTGCGTAACAACAGTCAAATTACCACTAATGCCTCTGAGTCAGCTACAGGTGGAGATATTACAATAAGTTCCGATGGTATTGTTCTTTTAGACAATAGCGATATTACAGCTAATGCTGTAGAGGGACAGGGGGGGAATATTCAAATTACGACTCAAGGGATTTTTCAAGAACCCGACAGCGAGATTAC
>JBCDDV010000573.1:0-3103 GCA_039180145.1 Cyanobacteria bacterium P01_G01_bin.49
CCTCACCCCATTAAAGATGATTTCGCTAAGCGGCGTTGAGACAGCAATCAGACAAAAAACAACGCTCGACGTATAATTCGACGACACAAAGTCCTGAAATGCTTGTTTAGCAAGGGTTTTGAAAAATATAATTAATAGTCAATAGATAAAATTAAAAAGAACTACTGAAAGTGTCCACTAATTATACGAGCAGTTTTTTGATAGATAATTGATAGTTTTTGGTCGAATTATACGCTCAGTTAGCCAAAACTTAACGTAGAACATCTCTTATACGCTTAGTTTTTATCTACAATTGATTGAATTAGATTAATTTAATTTTCAGCTACTGGTTGTGAAAATGATTTACTTGTTTTGAGTAGCGAATCAATTGCCATCACACTACTCGCACCAGTAATGGGAACGCCAAAAAAGGGAATCAAAATGATCGGAAAACTAGCAATATTTTCCATTAAAGGAACAGATAGAACGGTAAATGTCAAGCCAGTACCTACTGCGAGAACAAAATCTAAAAGGCTAAAGATATGAAAAGCAATATATTTATTGATGCTTTCAGGTAGTAATAATACAATCGGCACGAGAAATCCTACTGCTAAATCTCCATAGCCTGCATTGATTACAAACTGTTCGGGTAAAAGTTGTTGAGAGCCATAGTGTAAGAAAGCAAAGCCAGCTAAGATGCGCCACAAGTGGAAAATAGTCAGATGTTTGGGATTAATTGATGAGATGTAAGCTTTAAAATCAGGATTACGATAGTAAATAGCTAACAAAATCCCAATTGCCGTCGTAACAATAAAAGCAATACTGGGAACGGGTAATTGAGAAAACCAACCCCAATAACCGAGAAGAGAAACGATTATTGCCCAAATGGTCAGAGTTAAGACCACTCTTTTGTCAATAATTTCTAGTTTTTTGGTTTTGGAAGTATTCATAATTAATTAGTCTCCAAATTTATTTGATAATGAGAAAATGATCGACTTCCCCCAAAATTGAAATCTGCATCGATCTATTTGTTGGCTATTTGAGGGAATTGTTTATTTCGCGTCATCTCTAAACATTCATGTAACCACCATCGACAACCAGGTCGGCAGCCGTCATATAAGAAGAATCATCACTAGCAAGGAATACAGCAGCTTTAGCAATCTCTTCCGCTTTTCCTTCCCTGCCTAAAGGAGCAATATTGGTTACGTAATCGATAAACCCTTCAAAGGCTTCATCAGGCATATTTTGGCTGCTTTGGAAATGAGTTCGCACAATTCCAGGACTCAAAGCATTAACCCGAACCTTACGAGGAGCTAATTCTACTGCTAGGGAACGAGCTAAAGAGCGCACTGCTGCTTTAGTCGCAAAATACAAACTACCCATGGTTGCACCTTTTTCATTGACCGCAGAGGAATTTAAGATAATGCTGGAATTTTCGTTTAATAATCCCACTAGCTTTTGGACGGTAAAGAAAACCCCCTTAACATTGATATCAAACTGATTGTCATAAAAAGACTCATCCACATCTTCGATAGCTGCAAAGTAGCCAATACCAGCATTAGCAAACAGAATATCGAGATGACCGAATTCTTGTTTGACCGATTCTGCTAAGTTATCGAGGTCAGATAGAGAACGCACATCCGCACGAACAGCAGTCGTATTTTCTCCTAATTGGGATACCGCATCAGCTAATCTGGCTTCATTTGTGCCAGTAATAATGACTCTTGCTCCTTCAACTAAATATTGTTTGGCAGTTTCAAAGCCAATACCAGAAGTTCCACCAGTAATTAATGCCGTTTTACCTTGTAATCTAGCCATGATTTTTATCCTTTATTTCTGAGTTGATTAATTCTTTGTTTGCTTTCGATGTACTTAACTTACTCTATCTTGGAACGATAAGTCAAAGATAGTAATCGAGCATAAATTCTTAAAATAATCTAAAAAGCTGATTTATTTGCTTATTATCTGCTCAAGTGTCATAATTTACTTAATATCTTGGAATGATAAGTACAAAATAAAGAGGTCGTTATGGCTGGAGTCAAGCAATTTAATCAAGAGCAAGTTTTAGACAAAGCGATGGAAGTATTTTGGCAAAAGGGATATGAAGGAACATCGGTTCAAGATTTAACCAAGGCTACTGGACTCGGAAGAGGTAGTCTTTATGGTGCGTTTGGAGATAAAGAACAGTTATTTATCAAAGCTTTAGACCGTTATGCAGATCGATTTCAGGCAGAAATTGTCGAGCAGTTGGACAATCTTGACCCTTATCAAGCTCTTGAAGGGATGTTTGAGGTGATGATTAAGCGGATGAGTAATCCGAGCTATCCCAGAGGTTGTCTCAATACCAATACTTCTGTTGGGATGTCTGGGAAGTCAGAGATGATTGAGCGGAAAATAGCCGAACGTCTGGGTGGTTTGGAATCTGCTATTTATGAAGTACTGAGAAAAGCACAGACTGAAGCCAAATTATCTTCAGAACGAGATATTAGAGCATTAGCGAGATTCTTAGTTGCTGTTTCTCAGGGGATGGCTGTCTTAAATAAAACTTTTGCCGATCCCTCGGTGATTCGAGATGTAGCGAAGGTGGCTCTTAGTTTTTGGTCACAACAAGAAGATTGATTTCTTAATTTATAATTCTAATTATACGAAAGAGCGTTGTTTTCTGTTCCGTTACTATCGGATCGCCGTCTATGCAAAAACATTTCTGGCTTCTTCAATTATATTTTCAGTTGGGATAGCATCCCCTCTTTTATCAACTCATTCACAATCCCTTGCATCCATTTTAGAACCTAGCTTATCGGGAGGATCGGGAATATGTGATTCATTTACAGGTGAATATCAAGATATAGGAACTGGTGTCATAGTACATATTGGTAGTTCTAAAGTAGTTGTCTACAACGGTTCAAAAACACCTTTAGATGGAAAATGTATCAATCTCATAATCCCGTTCTCACCCTTTTGTAAAAGATATTTATTTATAACCTACATTCAGCAGATTAGCTGAAAGATGAGTATTTATTGAAAGTCTTTCAAATTCATCTTTAAGAGCCTCCCACACTGCGGTGGGTGCTGCAATATTTTCAGTCCGAACATTTGGTTTGGGTGTTGGGTCGAAAGTGGTCGA
>JBCDDV010000574.1:0-3102 GCA_039180145.1 Cyanobacteria bacterium P01_G01_bin.49
TAAATATTATTAAAAAGAATAATAACGACTTTCTTGATGATTTAGATAGCTGCATTATAAAGCTTAGTTATGAAAGCGAACAACAATGTATTATCATGAATAATAGCTCTTCTAATGCAGAAAATTTGGATTTAGTATAGCTTAATATATAGTGAATTATCTATTCTGTTGAGCATCAAAAATTAGATTTTCAAGTTAATTAAATCTTTATTTTAAAAAGCGATCACCGTTAATTATATTATGATCACTTTTTGCTTTCAAGCTACTGTACTACTCGCTCCAAATTACTAATAACTTGAATTTTCTCAACTTGTTGCTTTAACCATTCAGAAAACAAATCTAACATAATTGTCTGACGCAACTTGCTATTTAATTCAGGCTGAATAATCTCTTCTACTCTAATTAAATGAATACCTTTAGAGGTCAGGATAGGTTTAAGAAGAATAGGAGCATTAGCAGCAAAAACCGCAGCCGAAACTTCCGGTAACATTTCGCTGCGCTCAACTTTACCTCTGTAACCTCCTTTACGACGTAATTCTATATCTTCAATATATTGCTGAGCAGCTTCAAAGAAACTAATTTCACTTTCTTGAATTTCATAGAAAAGTTCGATCACTTCATCTTCGTCATCCAGAACAATCTCATAGATCACTGCACCTGCATAATCTAATTGGTGTTCGTAGAAATAAGGTTCAACCTTATCAGCAAACAGATGAGTGGTTAGTTTTTGTGAGAGTAGCGTGATGTGGACAATTTCTTCAAAATCATCTAAAGAAAGACCATATTTTTCTAACCATGCCCAGGTTGATTTAGCATCAGTAAGTTGAGTCATCGCTCTCATTTGATCAGCAGCTTTTTGTAATTCTTCTATGGTTATTGTTATCCCTTCTGCTGCTGCTACGGTGGTGACAATTTGACGAGTAACAATTTGTTCAACAAGCTCAGGAACTTTACAGGATAGTTTGACTTGATGCAGAATATCTTCTTGAGTGATAGTGATAGATTGATCAGAATTAATGAGTGCTTGTGACATGAGATTTTCCTCAATTAAATAATTAGTGAATGGTGTGCAAAAAGTGTTTTTTAACGTGAATTCGCAGATAAGTTCAAAGGCTATCTTGGAGCGCGTTCCATCCCCCATGTCCTCCCTGGTAGGGGGGATTAAGGGGGGTTGGCGTGGGGTCGCTACGCTATTGCAATCGTTGTCTGGAATACTCCCAAGTGCCGGGAACCAGCACGGGGTAGCTCGTCTTGTCTCGTTAAATATCATCCAACTCCGACCTCCTAACCCCTAACCCCGAACTCAGGTTTTTTTATAGTTCTAAACCTCCCTGCCTTAATTTCTTAAAGGGATCGAGAATAAAATCGATAACGCGACGCTGGCGCACAATTACTTCGGCTGTTGCTGTATCTCCAGGGCGCAGAGCAATACATTTATTGGCTGTCGGTATACAGTCATGATCAAGTGTGACTTCTAAGTCGTAGTTGGCTACCTGACCTTGTTCTGTATCGGTTACTTGGGAAGTAGGAGAAATCATCGTCAACTTTCCTGTAACGATGCCATAATCTTGGAAAGGATAAGCATCAAACTTAAGCTTGACAGGCATTCCCTTAGTGAGAGAACCACTTTCTGCTGTTGCCATTTCTGCTCTAACCATTAAAGATGAATTTTCAGGCGCAATTTCTGCGATCGCATCTCCTGGTTGCACAACCTTACCTGATTTTTGAATAGGCAAAGAGAAAACTCTCCCTTTTACGGGTGCTTTAAGGACTCGTTGTGTTAACTGGTATTGAGTTGAAGCAATCTCACTTTTGCTTTGGGCAATTTCGGCGGTTAGGGTAGTGATTTCAGATTCAATATTTTTGAGTTGTTCTTGACTCTTCAAGATGGCTAACTTTCCGGTATGAGCCAGAGTTTGATCGCTTTTTTGTTGTTCTTGTAGTTGCAGTTGTGCTTGTTCGATATCAGATTCAGCTTGGCGAACAACTTGTGCATAATTATTTTCCTCTTCGGCTAGGCGAAGTTTAGCCTGTTGTAATTCTGATTGAGCTTGGTCATAGGCTTGTTGTTTTTCAGCCAGGAAGTTTTCTTGTTCGACGACTTGAACTTCAGCAATAACGCCTTGTTTCCATGCTTGACGATAGCGTTCAATTTCTTTTTCGGCTTTAGCTAAAACATTTTTCGCAGAATTAAACGCAGTTTGACTATAGGCAACAGTTTGTTTTGCCTGATTAACTTGAGCTAATTTTTCTGCTTGCTCTGAGTTATGGGAATTTTGATGAAACTGAACTTGCTGTTTCGCCTGGGCTATCTGCGACTGTTTTTCGAGCTTTTGGGCATGACTTTCTTGTTCTTGAGTATTAACCGTCAGTAATAACTGTTCTTTGAGTAATTCCAATTGATCGAGCCGATTTTGTTGACCGACTAATTGAGTTTGTAGCTGTTGAAGTTCGGCGTTAACGATATCAGATTCAAGTTCTAATAAACTTTGTCCTGCTTCTACAACTTCTCCTTCTTGAACCTTAATGGCAGCTACCGTACCAGCAACAGGAGCATCTAAGATAAAGGTTTTACCACTGGGTTCTAATCTGCCTCTAGCAGTACCCGTTTCATCGACTTTAGAGAGCATTGACCAAGGTAAAGCGATCGCAGCAAATATTACCAAAAAATATAATAGCCCCCGTGTCCATACTCTAGGTAAATGATCCATTAGCTCTTTAGTTTGACTCGACCAATCATGAGGCTGTATTCGACTGGGAGTTGCTGAGACAATTTCTGAGGGACTTCGAGTTAGGGAAGGCATTTTCGGAGAGCTTTTCACTTTGTCTTCTGATTCGAGTTTTTCAAACAACCCTGGAGAAAAGTGCAGATAACCTTGATTAACGAATCTAATGCCGTGAATTAGTTCTTCTGCTGAGTTAGTTTTCAGTAAATAGCCTTTAGCTCCGGCATTAAGAGCTTTTTTGAGGTGTGATTCTTCAACATAACGACTCAGAGCAATTATTTTGCAATTAGGAAACTGTTGGGCGATCGCCCTAATGATTTTGAAGCCATCTACCCCTGGCATTTCGATATTCATTAAGACAATACTGGGATTTAAA
>JBCDDV010000575.1:0-3087 GCA_039180145.1 Cyanobacteria bacterium P01_G01_bin.49
AGAATTTCTAGCACAGGCATAGGAACCGCTTCTATATATTTATCAATTAAATCACGCTTAGAAGTCCGATTACCAATTAACCCGGCTAAGCGTAAAGGGTGAGTCCGTGCTTTTTCTCGTACAGAAGCAGCAATGCGGTTGGCTGCAAACAAAGCATCAAAGCCATTATCCGTCACAATTAAACAATAATCTGCATAGTTCAAGGGTGCAGCAAACCCACCACAAACCACGTCACCTAGGACATCAAACAAAATGACATCATACTCATCAAAGGCGTTGAGTTCTTTGAGAAGTTTAACTGTTTCTCCTACCACGTAACCACCGCAACCTGCACCTGCAGGGGGGCCACCTGCTTCTACACAGTCTACCCCAGCATATCCTTTATAGATAACATCTTCGGGCCAGATATCTTCGTAGTGAAAATCTTTTTCTTGTAGGGTGTCAATGATTGTAGGAATAAGAAAACCAGTCAGAGTAAATGTGCTGTCATGCTTGGGATCACAGCCAATTTGTAGCACTTTTTTACCCCGTTTGGCTAATGCTGTGGAAATATTACAGCTAGTGGTAGATTTTCCAATACCACCTTTTCCGTAAACTGCAAGTGTTAAAGTCAAGGGTTGAATCTCCTGTGTGATCAAATAAAGCTATTTTCCTTATCACTGCTTCGCTAGGGCAGCGGGCTTATCAATACTCATTACTCGCATTATCCGGCAAGTCGCTCATAATTCAAAGGGGATGTCAAGATGATTTAAGGCTTAATTCTAAGTATAAAGCTAAAAAAATTTTTTTTTCAATTGTATTGCCTGAAAATTAGCTAAAATAATTTTTTATACTGATAAATCAAATTTTTATTTTCTAATTAAAATAATTAAGAACAAAAGCAAAAATAATCTCTTTTCTTTTATCTTCACCAAGCTTCACAATGACTGTAATTCTTACTAGAACAAGATTCCAGCCTATTTTTTGGTTAGATGACCAGCAGTTAATTCCCTAATTTTTTAAGTAACGTAACTAGAATTGGGCAAGTTGAGGTCAATTAGTCTGTTTCTTCTTGAATTAGAAATAATTTTATAAAGAATAGTTACAATTAAGGCATCGAGGCGTTCAGAAGTTCAAAATTTGGTTTTTGCTACAAAAAACAGGAAAAAAGGCAAAACGATTAACAAAAAAGCCTCTGGTGATACTAAGAATAGTTATCTAGAAGCTAAACAACTATCCCCAAAAAACACCAGAGGTATCTAGGAATTTTTAGTGACAAGAGTGCTTCCTTAGTAAACAGGAAACTCCTGTATAATTTAGAAGTATAACAAGGATTAATAGTTCCCTGAGTGCATTGTTCAAAAATTTTCCGATCAGCACAGTATAATTTGCAAAGTCCTTTCTCTCAAGAGTAAACCTCTTCTCATTCATCAATAAACATTTTTGTGCTGTCAAGGAATTATTTAACGATGAGAACATTAATTATAGCGACCAGTAATCCCGGCAAATTACAAGAAATTCAAGAATACTTTAACAAATTAGACTGGCAATTAGAACTAAAACCTCAAGAAATTGAAATTGAAGAAACAGGGACAACTTTTCTTGACAATGCTGTCTTAAAAGCGTCTCAAGTAGCGAAAGCATTAGAAAAATGGGCGATCGCTGATGACTCAGGATTATCAGTTGACGCTTTAAATGGCGCACCAGGAATCTATTCTGCACGATATGGTAACACTGATCAAGCAAGAATTGAACGGTTATTAAAGGCATTAGGAGAGACAGAAAATCGACAAGCGAAGTTTGTCTGTGCGATCGCTATTGCTACTCCTGATGGTTCTATTGCCTTACAAACAGAAGGAATTTGCCCAGGAGAAATATTGAAAAATCCCCAAGGGACAGGAGGGTTTGGGTATGATCCCATTTTTTACGTTCCTCAATATCAACAAACCTTTGCTCAAATGACACCGGAATTGAAACAAAAAATAAGTCATCGAGGTCAAGCATTTGCCAAATTATTGCCTCAATTAAAAACCTTATAATTCACTTTTATACGCAATAAATAGCAATTTTGTGAAACAAGAAATTAATAATGTTGTTTGATTTTTCTAATGTTAATACTGTTTGGTCTTCTCTATTGATTGAAACACTAAATCGTTTGGGGTTAAAAACAGCAATTATTTGTCCTGGTTCTCGCTCAACACCTTTAACTGTTGCCTTAGCTAATCATTCCCAAATTGAGACAATTCCCGTTTTAGATGAGCGATCAGCTGCTTTTTTTGCCATGGGAATTGCTAAACGCCGTGGCACTCCAGTTGCTTTAATTTGTACTTCAGGAACGGCTGGAGCAAATTTTTATCCTGCCATCATTGAAGCTAAAGAAAGCAGGGTTTCTTTATTAGTTTTTACGGCAGATCGTCCCCCAGAATTACGTAATTGTCATGCAGGACAAGCCATCGATCAAGTTAAATTATATGGTCATTATTGTAACTGGCAAACAGAATTATCCATCCCTTCAATTGACATAGCAATGCTGCGTTATTTAAGACAAACAATGGTCTTTGCCTGGGAGCGATCGCTATTTCCTAATCCTGGAGTTGTTCATCTAAACTGTCCTTTTCGCGAACCTTTAGCCCCTATCATCGTACCCGAAGTTCAAGCATCATTAATTGGTTTTGATGGTGATAATTTTTTAACAGGAATTACAGATAAAAAAGCATTTTCTGCATCGCCTTTCTCTAGCAAATATTTAAAACAATGGGCCTCTTATTCTCAAGGAATCATTATTGCAGGCGTTGCCCATACTCAAGATCCCAAAACCTATTGCCAAGTCATTGCTAAGCTGTCCCAATATCTTAATTATCCTGTTCTAGCAGAAGCTTTATCACCTGTCAGAAATTTCGCTGATCTCAATCCTAATTTGATTACCACTTATGATCTAATTTTACGAAATCCTAATCTTGCTCAAAAATTAATTCCTGATATTGTTATTCAAATTGGGGAATTACCTACCAGTAAAGAGTTAAGAAAATGGTTAGAAGATATTCAGCCCCAACATTGGATTATTTCATCCACTGCTGACAATTTTGATTCGCTGCATAATCAGACAAT
>JBCDDV010000576.1:0-3084 GCA_039180145.1 Cyanobacteria bacterium P01_G01_bin.49
AACTTTTCTAAATTAATAATACTTCTCATGAAAGCTATTATCATTGGTGGTGTTGCCAGAGCGGGTAAGTCTTGTTTGGCTAATATGATTTTTAGAAGCACAAAATCAACAATTATTCACGCTGACACCTTAACTAATTTTCTCAAAAACAACGTTCCAGAGAGATTTTCTATTGACTTTCAGCTAGATGGTATCTTAAAGCCTGATCCAAGTGAGATCATCATTAAAAAGGTGATTCGGAATATGGGTAAGGAGTTTGATTATCTTAAGATTATTGAATCATCAGTTATCACTCCGGCAACAATTGCTCAGCATTTTCGAGGAGATCAGTATATTTCGCTGTTTCTTGGATATCCTCAAGTGGATGTGTTGCAAAAACTAGATCAAATTCGACAAGCTGCGATCAACGATCCTTATTGCTGGTCACGTCAGCACTCAATCCAAGAGATGCTTCAATACCTTGAACACTTTAAACAACTTAGTATAGAAATTCAACAAAGCTGCCAACAGTTTGACATACAATTTGTAGATACTTCAGAAAATTGGTCAAAGGCGATAAAGGTTTCTTATGATGAGATAATGTGTCAGCTAGTAACCGTTAGTAAATAGGAGTTTTTGCGGTTAGTTATTTTGAATCTCTTGATAGTGTCACAGTATCCATGATGGTCGTTGATTTTTACCTCTCAGGAAAGATTAAGAGAGTATTCGGGGAAGTCTCAGGGGAGGTGATTATTTTAAAGATAGGGATTTCCTTCTACTTAATTCCACTTCTAAGGAGCAAAGAGAAAAGTGGAAACCCTGAATATACCTAACTTTTGGGACTGACATCACCTCTGATAACCCAATATAGTGAGGGTAACAAGAGAAACAGAGGTCACCAAAATGTCAAACACTAACATCAACACCAACACTATCGTCCGCAACTACATTATTCTCGCTGCTACCGTCATGTTTGCTTCCATTGGTTTAACCGATACATTTATGGCTCCTACCCGTAGCGGACAACAAGATCGCCTCAATACCTATGGACAAGTTGTCAGTGCTGGACTCGTCTCTTATTCTCAAAAGCTTGGCCGTTAAATAGACCATCCTCTTGCTCTTGTTAACCCCTCGTAAATTAACGGGGGTTTTTTGTGACAATTTTTAAAGTGTCTACTCACGATTGACTCTCTAAAAAAATGACTTTACTATTCCTATAAATCAATACTAAAAAAGTATTGCAGTGGTGTGAAAAGAGTAATTTAGAAAGCACTTGGGGTCGAAACACGGCAAGACTCCCAGGTGCTTTTTAGGTAGTGATGAAACTACTAAAATAAGTAAGGTGCCTTCAAAATGTTACTGTTACAATTTAGCACTTCTCATTACTGCCGCAAAGCAAGATTAGCTCTAGGGTATAAAAAAATTTCTTATCAAGTTGAAAACTTGACCCCAGGATTACATATCTTAAAACTAAAACCATTAACAGGGTTAACTACTGTTCCCGTTTTACTTCCTCAAAAAGACGGAGAACCTGAAGCGATCGCAGACTCAACCCGCATTTTTAACTATCTCGAAACCTATCAACCCGATCCCCCTCTAACATTATCTGATTCAACCCAACAAACCCAAGCATCATTATTAGAAGATTGGTTAGACGAAAGTATTGGGACAGCCACTCGTTTTGTCTATTATCATTATCGTGCAGGAGAAGGAAAATCTATCGATCCTTCTTTGTCGAGTCAACTGGTGATCAATATTGTGCGTCGTCAATATGGAATTACTCCTGCCAGTGTAGAATTAGCCAGTAAGCGGTTAGAAACTGCTATGATTGTGCTATCTTCATGGAAAACCCAATCTTATCTGATAGGCGATCGCATCAGTATTGCTGATATTGCAGCAGCGGCCTTACTAAGTCCCTTAGCTTTAATTCCCCATTATCGTCAAAGCTATTCCTGGTTATTTGAGAGAATTGCTACAATTCATCATATCTGTGGTGAAACGTTACCACCAGGATTATCAGTAGGAAACTAGAACATATGAAATATTCCGCATTTTACCCAGTTATACCAATCAGTTTAGCGTTGCAAATGGTCAGCATTCCAGTCGGGATGACATTGCCTCCACCAGAGGAAATTCCTGAAGAAGTGTTACGAATGGAAATTATTACAGAAGGAAGATCTAGAGTTGACGGAGAACCTTTGACAGCAGCAGAATATGCTCAACTTCAGGCAAAACTGGGGGAAAGTCCTTATCCCCCTCAAATAGACTCAAAGCTACGTAACCTGATCTTTTTATTAAAAATCCGCAAAATGATTAAAACTTTTGTCCCCATACCTATATTGTAAGGTTTCTTTGATCATTATCACAATGTTGTTTGATGAACGTCACTGATTGATTGAAAGTCAAGCAGTTATAAAGAACTATTGACACAGATAGTTTTGTTGTTTTTGAAAGGAAGATTGTGAGAATTGTCATTAAGTTAGAAACTATTTTTGATGTTAGTCTTGTATTAGTCTTATTGTTTATTTTTTCAGGAGATAAAGTTTTACCTAATTCTTTGGGAACAGTAAGTGCGAATACTCGGACAACTCTTCAGAAGGCGATCGCTAAATTTATTGCTGAAGAAAAAGCAGAATTCAGTCGATTAAAAGGAGGAGATGAGGCAAAAAGAAGTAAGTTTAAACTGCAAAAACCAGATGAATATTTTGATCGTGCTGTTGAACAAGCAGAAAAACAAACAAACGTAACCAATTAAAATATAAAAAGAATTTTTTGAACTTAAAAAATGGACGTTCCTCGTTTACATCCTGACACTCTTGAAGACGTTAAACAACGGATTAACATTTATGATGTCATTTCAGACTATGTTGTCCTCAAAAAACGTGGTAAAGGGTATGTAGGTTTATGTCCTTTTCATGATGAAAAAACGCCTAGTTTTACGGTGAATTCCAGCAAACAACTTTACTATTGTTTTGGGTGTCAAGAAGGGGGAAATGCGATTACGTTTCTCATGGAAATTGGGAAACAATCATTCAGTCAGGTTGTTCTAGAACTAGCAAAACGTTATCAAGTTCCTATCAAAACATTAGAACCAGAACAAAAAGA
>JBCDDV010000577.1:0-3082 GCA_039180145.1 Cyanobacteria bacterium P01_G01_bin.49
ATAAAACTATGTGTAAGTGCTTAGTTAACCCTTAGAAGGCTCGCAAATATATGTCCAATTCGTAAATTTCTCAAACATCTCACACCACTTAGTTACACTCATCACAAAGGTCTGATAGACTAACTAACAGATCTAATTACATTAATAGCTCGTTGAGCCTTATATCGCATGAACGAGGTGAAACCCCGTAAAGTGTCACACCGTTAATTGGAAATTATTGAGATCTTGACATTGTTATGGTAGGAGCCAAAAACTTTCTGTGATGAACTATTCTCTTTTGCAAAAAATCTGGATAAAAGCCCAGAAAAACCCACAATCTGGCTTAACTTTACTGCAACTGTTGATTATCATTCTGATGGCGGGTATTATCGCCTACCTAATACTGCCCAGATTGTCGAAACGTCCTAATAATCGAGTGATTCTAGGGGTGGCTACTCAAAATTTGATGTTATTTGCCAAGCAAAATAATCTTACCCCCATCAAGTGCCTTTCTAATGATGCTGATAATGATGGATGGGTAGACTGTCAAGTAGAAAATGAACAGCAAGAATCTATGACAATTCAATGTGGCTATGATCAGCGCCATCAGAGTTGTCAGTTTTTCCCTTCATCCAACCAAGAATAAGATTATTGGCTCTTTTTTGTCGCAATGCTAGAATCAAGAATCAAAGGGTATTATTTAGACAAGAATCACACTTATTTTACTAATTCCCTAAAATGTTATTGAAGTTGTTAGAAAAATTAGGACACAAACGTATTATTTATGATCGCGACGGGATTGAACCTTATTTAGAGCGTTATTACCTTTTTTTCTCTGATAAGCTTACTCAAGAAGATCCAGCACGAAATCTCCCTTTTAATGTGATGTTACATTACATTTGTTTGAGTGATCCTGATGACCTACACGATCATCCCTGGTGGTATGCTACCTTTATCTTGAAAGGAGGCTATTGGGAAATTACCCCTGACGGTAAATTTTGGCGTGGCCCTGGTCACTTTCGTATTCGCTCTCCTAAGTCTTTACATCGTATTGAAATTCCTGAGAATTCTCAAGGATCTTGGAGTCTATTTTTTAGGGGCCCTAAACAGCAAGATTGGGGTTTTATTCAACAGGAAAAATGGATCGACCATAGAAAATATTTGAAAAAACGGCAAGAAAAAATCAAGCGAAACATCATCTAGATTTTATCAAAATTTTGGGTTTTTCTTTTTTTATTAATAAAAACTAAACTTATTTTAAGCATTAATTCAGATTAATTTGCTGAGATTACTGATTGAATAATTCAAACATTATTCATCGATTAAGAATAGGAGATAAAATGATGAGCGTTGATTATGATATAGTTGTTATTGGCGGCGGATCTGGTGGTTTAGTGGTTGCTAGTGCCGCAGCACAACTAAAAGCTAAAGTTGCTTTAGTAGAAAAAGACCGTTTAGGGGGAGATTGTCTGTGGTATGGATGTGTCCCTAGTAAGTCTTTAATTCACGCAGCAAGAGTTGCTTATGAGGTCAAAAATAGTCAACGGTTTGGTATTCATACAAATCCACCAACTATTAATTTTGCCGAAGCAATAGGACATGTTCAAAGAGTAATTACTGCCATTGAACCTCACGACTCTCCCGAACGATTTGAAGGGTTAGGCGTTGAAATAGTTTTTGGATCGGGTCAGTTTATTAACCATAATACATTTGAAGTAAATGGACGCAAATTAAAAGCAAGAGCTTTTGTTATTGCGACGGGTTCTCGTCCTGCTATTCCTCCTATTTCTGGATTGAAAGAAGCAGGATTTTTGACTAATGAGCAAGTCTTTTCTTTGGAAAAGCGTCCGCCATCTTTAGCTATCATTGGTGCCGGCCCTATTGGCTGTGAATTAAGTCAATCTTTTCATCGGTTAGGCACACATACTACCTTAATTAATAGCCGTTATCATTTACTACCAAAAGAAGATCCTGAAGCGGCAGAGGTAATAGAAACTCAGTTTATTCAAGAAGGTATTAAAATCATTAAAAATGCCAGAGCCGAAAAAATAGAAGTTAAGGAAGGTAAGAAGCATTTATGGGCAGGCAATGAAGAAATTATCGTTGATGAAATTTTAGTATCTACGGGTCGTTCTCCTAATGTAGAATCCCTCAACTTAAAAGCAGCAGGGGTTGAATATGACAAAAAAGGGATAAAAATCAACAAAAAACTGCAAACAAGCAATTCTAAAATTTATGCATGTGGTGATGTAATTGGTGGTTATCAATTTACTCATGTGGCGGCTCACGAAGCAGTGACTGTGATTACTAATGCTTTATTTTTTCCGATTAATAACATTAGTTACCAAGTGATTCCTTGGGCAACTTTTACTGATCCCGAATTAGCAAGAGTGGGGTTAACAGAAGAGCAAGCACGTCAACGTTATGGCAATAATGTTTATGTGTTAAAACAAGCCTTTGCTGATATTGATCGCGCTCAAGCAGAAGGAAAAACTCAAGGGTTTGCTAAAATTATTGTTCGAGATAATGGGGAAATTTTAGGGGCCCATTTAGTGGGAAAATCTGCAGGAGAACTTATTCATGAAATTGTTTTAGCTATGGCCAATAATCTTAAGGTTTCAGCCTTATCTAATATTCATATTTATCCCACGTTATCTGAGGTCAATAGTAAGGCAGCATTATTACTAAAAAAACAAAAATTCGCTAAAAATGAAGGATTAAAAACTCTTTTATCGAAGTTCTTTGATATTAGGCGATCGCTTGGTTAGGCAGGTAATCATTTACCAAGTTTAGATAAATTCCTCTAAAACTCTTAAGTTGATCTTTTGGTTCAACCTGAAAATTGGCATGGATAAATACTACCTACTCACTGATATGGTCAAGAAAATCACATTATATTGACCACTTTTCGTCCCTTTAATGTTCTAAAATGAGAAAGGATAAAGTCAGATTTTTGTCCTTATCTTGTCTAACAATTTTTGAGCATTAGTATGTTGAACAAAAGTACGATTTTGTCAGTGTTATTGATATTTATGCCTCTTTCTTTTGCTGCTAAATATTTTGAATGGGGAGCAGCTATTATTTTTGTAACGGCTGGTTTAGC
>JBCDDV010000578.1:0-3076 GCA_039180145.1 Cyanobacteria bacterium P01_G01_bin.49
GATCGCTGAGGCAAAAAACCTATTAAATAGTACTTTATCAGAAGCTCCTCAACAAGATATTTCTGATTTACAAGTAGCCTTAAAACAACTACCTGAGAAGTTTAATGATCAAGAAATTTCTCTGGGTTTAGTTGGTAGTTACAAAACAGGAAAAACGACTTTAAAGACTTTATTGAAGGCTGAAAAAATAGATAATAAAGTAAATTGGCTAGAAACTAATCATTATAATACTAGCTCAGATTTGGTTTTGTTTTTGGTTACAGGAGATTTAAGCGAATCTCAATGGAAAATTATTCAACAATTAAATCAAAATTATCAACGATGTTTAATTATTTTTAATAAGCAAGATCAATACATTCCAGAAGAAAAAGCATTAATCTTACAGCAAATACAGGAACGGGTAAAATCAATTATTCCAGCTAATGATGTTATTGCAATTAATTCAGCCAATACAAGCTTAACAGTTCGTCAACATCAAGCCAACGGATTAATTGAAGAATGGATAGAAGATCAGCCACCAAAGATTCAACCACTAATTCTCAGGTTACAAGAGATCTTAGAACAAGAAAGGCAACAATTAATCTGGGGAAAAGTTTGGCGTAATGCAGTAGCAATAAAAAGACAGGGAAAAGAAATTTTAAATAAAATTAGGCGAGATCGTGCTTTTCCTATTATAGAACAGTATCAATGGGTAGCCGCAGCAACTGCCTTTGCCAACCCTGTTTCTGCCTTAGATTTATTAGCAACGGCGGCTATTAATACTCAAATGGTAGTGGATTTGAGTGACATTTATCAACAAAAATTCACCTTTTCTCAAGGACAGGCTGCCTCGACTATTATTGGTAAATTGATGGTACAATTGGGATTAGTAGAAGTGTCTACTCATGCGATTAGTGGATTGCTGAAAAGTAACGCAGTAACTTTTGTCGCAGGTGGAGCCACTCAAGGCATAAGTGCTGCTTATTTAACTCGTGTAGCAGGGTTAAGTTTAATCGAATATTTCCAAGAACAAGATGTTAATGTAAACCCAAAACAAGGAATAGAGTTAGAAGTATTTTCAAAGAAATTAAAGGCAGTATTCGAAAGGACTAAACGAGCAGAAATTCTGCAAAGTTTTGTTAGACAAGCCATACCGCGTCTCTCATAGAAACTAGCTTTGATTATCTTCTACAAAGTTAGCGGTAAACCATCTTGAAAAACCATTAATTGATTAGGTATTAATGGTGTCCAAACTTCATTATCAGTTAAAGGAGTTGTGACAATAATAGCGACGCGATCGCTTTCGCGAGTTAATCCTTGAAAATCAACTGTTATATCTTGATCAATTAAATGGGCTGCTCCAAAGGGAGCTTGTCTGACAATATAATGTAACTTAGTTGAACAATGGGCAAAAAATGACTCACCATCTGATAGTAAATAGTTAAAAATTCCTAGGTTGGATAGAGATAAAGTAATTTGAGATAAACTTGAATAAAGTTGTGCTAACGGTGGTTTATTATCGGGGAATTCTTGACGTAATTTATCTAAAATTAAGCAAAACGCTTTCTCACTATCTGTGGTTCCTACGGGTTGATAAAATTGAAAGTTGTTAGGAGAAAAGTCGGGTAAATTACCATTATGAGCAAATACCCAATGTCGTCCCCATAATTCCCTTTGGAAAGGATGGCAATTTTCTAATACAATTGCTCCTTGTGTTGCTTTACGAATATGAGCAATAACATGAGTAGAATGAATAGGATAGCGTCTGACTAATTCAGCAACTTGGGAAGCTGTTGACGGTTTAGCATCTAAAAATGAGCGACATCCTTTCCCTTCAAAAAAAGCAATTCCCCAACCGTCTCCATGTTCGTCAGTTTTTCCTCCTCGTGCAGAAAACCCTTCAAAAGAAAAACAAATATCTGTTGGTATATTGCAGTTCATTCCAAGTAGTTGACACATAAAAAATAGTGTTGATAAAAATTAGTAAATTAACCAAGGAAATTTTCCAACTCCCCACCCAATATAAAGAATAATGGCAAGCATAAATAACATAGCAAATAAAGTAATGGTTAAGTAATCTCTTGTTGCTAAAATAGATTCATGCAAATAGGTTCTGTGAGGACTTCCTGAAAATGCTTTTGATTGTAAAACGACTTCAAGTTTTTGGGATTTAGCCATTGCATTAAGAATTAAAGGAACAGCAATGGTTGCATAAACTCTTCCTTTACGAATTAATCCCATCTTTTCTACAGCCAACCCCCGCAACTTTTGCGCTTCTAAAATGCCTTGAATTTCTTCTAGCAATAAAGGAAAGAATCGTAACGTTGAAGAAAAAATAAACACAATTTTATAAGGAATTTTTGCTTGAACCATTCCCACTACCATTTGATTGACATCTGTGGTAAAAATTCCCAAAGGAATTACTAAAATCATGGTCAAGGTTTTGAAAATAATATTCACTCCGTAGATAATTCCTTCTTGATTCATGGTTAATCCTCCAACCCACCACCAAGTTTTTGGAACACTAAAAATAGGGGTTAATGTTTCTTTATTCAGTAATGTTTTTACTTGATCAACATTAAAAAATCCCATCGTAATTAATAGGAAAATATAGAAAGGAATCATCACCTTTAAAACCGTACCAAAATAATCCAATTTAACACCAGCAAATAAGCAAGAAAGAGCAACTAATAAGGTTAAAAAGCCTCCTGTTATGGGACTTTCCCAAACAAACGCAATAATAGTAATTACGCTCATCATTACTAACTTGGTCCGAAAATCTAGACGAGTAAAAATAGAGTCTCGGTTGACTGTTTCAAATTTCATCATGAAGCAAAACACTCCGCTAACTCAACTGGGGTTAATAAAGGGAATTTTTGATCAGAAATTTTGCTTAATTGTTGTGCCAATAAAACCGCTTGGGGAGGGGTAAGATAAGTTGATTCTAAGAGCTTTGTTTGATGATAAGCTTGACGAATAGGACTATCTAATAAAATCGTGCCTTGTCCCATGACAATTACCCTTTCTGCATAGTCTGGCATTAAATATAAATGATGGGTAATCACAATCACTGTTTTTCCCATTTGGTGTAATTGAC
>JBCDDV010000579.1:0-3076 GCA_039180145.1 Cyanobacteria bacterium P01_G01_bin.49
AACGATGAAAAATATCGAAGGTAAAGGCCGAGAAATGGTCGGCGAAATTACCGGAGACCAGAAAGAAAAGGCTAAAGGAAAAGCTCAGCAAGCTGAAGCTTCTGCCCAGCATGCTGCTGAAGACGTAAAAGATGAAATTAAGAAGGCAATTGACTAAGTTTATTTAGTATTTTCTTAGTTCTACTTAATTGATCAGCATAGATAGTTTTTTTAGCTATTTATGCTGCTTTTTTATATTTATGATTATTAACGATGGTCATACAAGATTCAGAAACTCAATTTTTCGGGATTTGATATGTTAGGATTTTCTAGATGTTATATTTAGTGACTTTATCTAAAAAAAATAGGATCAAGACCTAAAACGGCTATGATAACAGGCGTAGGGTTTAATAATCTTATATAAAAATGAAAGATATTGGTCAAGCATTGCTTGTGAAAACCGATGAAATAACTGAAAGCTGGATTGACAATATTCGTCAAGATTGGGATATAGAGAGTGCTAGAGGTCTTGCCTATCAAGCAGTGCGTAATAGTATTCCCCACGTTATAGAGGCTCTTGCTAGTCTTGTCTCTCAGTTTATCAAAGATGAACCCCGTCAACTAGAAAATAAGGGGCTAGAACACGGGGTTGTCAGAGCAGAACAAGGCTACGATGTTACTGAGGTTGTCCGGGAATATGGCATATTACGTCGGGTGATAATAACTGTTTTAAAGCCAGATTTGCTATCTAAATCTGGCGACGAAATCCTGCAAATGATCGATCTGATTGATGAGATCATAGACAAGGTCATTTCTTTATCCTTAGAAAGCTATATAGAGACACGCTTACGAGAACTAGAGCAAATACGCAATCAACTCTTATTGACCAACCAGGAATTAACTCGCTTAGTGTCAACCCAAAAGGAAGACCTTTCATATTTAGCTCACGAATTAAAGACTCCTCTCAACTCAATTATGGGTTTTTCTTCTTTATTACTACAACAACAGCAGCAAGTGAGTCTAGAAGACGATACGTCTTTGAGCTTACAACTAACTGAGAAAGTGATTAATAATAGTAAGCAGTTACTCCGTCTGATCAACGATGTTTTGGAAATTTCCCGTTACGAAGCGGGGAAAATGCAGCTAAATCTCAAATTAGTAGATGCCAAATCTATTGTTCAAATGGTTGCAGACGCTTTAGAATTGTCTGCTAAGGAAAAAAATTTAGAAATGATATTAAATTGCGATCGCGCTCCCCAACAAGTACAAAGTGACCCTTTAAAATTGCGACAAATTGTTACTAATTTAGTGAATAACGCAATTAGCTATACTGAATCAGGAACCGTTACCATTACTTGTCAAATGGATAATGATAATCAATGGTCGTTAATTGTCGCTGATACTGGTATTGGCATGACTCCAGAAGCTCAAGCTCAAGTTTTTGAACCATACTATCGAGTTGGATCTGGATCACAAAGTAGCAACAGTCCCGATGGCACTGGTTTAGGATTAGCAATTGTTGACAAGTTAGCCACACTACTCCAAGGAAAAATAGAGGTAGTTTCAAAATTAGCAGAAGGTTCTACCTTTACCATCACTTTTCCGATGACTTTGGAATAACAATTTAAATACCTAACCGTTGATAAATGGTATCTAAATTTTGTGCATGATGTTGCGGATCAAAACAGTTTTCGATCTCTTGAGGAGATAGATATTGGGTGACTTGGGTATCTTTGGTGATTAAATTATGAAAATTGCCGTTTTCTTGGTTCCATGCCTCATGAGCGCAACTTTGTACCACTCCATAAGCATCTTCTCGACTCATGCCTTTTTCCACTAAACAGAGCAAAACCCGTTGACTGAAAATCACTCCACCATAAACATTCATATTCCGTTTCATATTGTCGGGATACACTAATAAATTCTTAACTAAGTTAGTGATTTCTCTCAACATAAAATGAATCAAAATACAGGTATCAGGCAACATTACCCGTTCTACTGAACTGTGGGAAATATCTCTTTCGTGCCAGAGGGCGACGTTTTCTAAGGCAGCAACAGCATATCCGCGAATAATGCGAGCAATGCCAGTCAAACGTTCAGATTTGATGGGGTTCCGTTTGTGAGGCATGGCAGAAGACCCTTTTTGCCCTTTAGAAAAATATTCTTCTACTTCTAAGACATCCGTGCGTTGTAGGTTGCGAATTTCTACGGCAAAGCGTTCAATAGAAGCTGCGAGTAAAGCTAATTGCTGGACAAATTCGGCATGGCGATCGCGAGAGATAACTTGCGTGGAAGCGGTATCAGGTTCAAGTCCCAAAGATTGACAGGACAAGGCTTCTATTCTAGGATCTACATTTGCATAGGTTCCTACTGCACCAGATATTTTGCCCACTGAAATAGATTGACGTAGAGCAACCAATCTTTCACGGTTTCGCAGAACTTCAGCTAACCATCCTGCCAATTTAAAGCCAAAGGTGATTGGTTCAGCATGAATACCATGAGAACGCCCCACCATAAACGTATTACGATGTTGTTGAGCTTGATAACGAAGGGCTTGGATAAAATCTTCAAGCTGTTCTAAAATTAAGTTTAAACTCGCCACCATCTGTAATGCCAGGGCAGTATCTAAGACATCGGAACTGGTTAAACCCAGGTGAATGTAGCGTCCTGCATCCCCCACATATTCGTTAACATTGGTGAGAAAAGCGATCATATCGTGATGGACTTCAGCTTCAATTTCTAGTACCCGTTGGGGATCAAAATTAGCTTTGGCTTTAATTTCTTCGACGGCTGTTTGAGGAATATATCCTAATTCGGCTTGCGCTTCACAGACAGCAATTTCCACTTGTAACCAAGTCTTCAGCTTATAAGTATCTGTCCAGAGTTGACCCATTTCGGGGAGGGTATAGCGTTCAATCACTGTCTGTGTTACCGAATACAACCTTTTTATTCTACTATCTTCAACGCAAAAAGAGGACTTCCGTTAAACCTTTACTCAGCTTTAATTAAGCTAGTTCTAGTAAGGTAGACAATGCCCACCCTACCTTTTTTAATCCGAACTACATAATAAATTAATCTAGACGCTCTACTACAAAGT
>JBCDDV010000580.1:0-3074 GCA_039180145.1 Cyanobacteria bacterium P01_G01_bin.49
ATTCAATAAATCTCGAACTCGTTCAGCAACTAAATTGATTGGAAGCAATCAGGTTGGTCATAAGTCGAACGGTTAACCTTTTCACTGACTTGATAAACTTCCATATCTGCGCTGTCGTAAGGAGCTAGAAAACTTTGAACCTTATCGATTGAGGTCACAGTAGGATCTAACCATTGAGAGTAAGTATTAGGGGAAAGAATCACAGGCATTCTGTGGTGAATTGGTTTGATTAATTCATTAGCTTTGGTGGTAATAATCGAGCAGGATTCGATTTCCTCATTTTTTTCTGAATGCCAGATTTCCCAAAGTCCAGCGAAAGCAAAAAGTTGTTGATTTTTGAATTGAATGTAGTAAGGTTGTTTCCCCGTTTTCGTTTGTTGCCATTCATAAAACCCATCGGCGACTATCAGACAGCGACGACGCTTAAAAGCACTACGAAAAGACGGTTTCTCAGAAAGGGTTTCGGCTCTGGCATTGATCAGTCGGTGTCCAATTTTCGGATCTTTGGCCCAACCGGGAATTAAACCCCATTTCATTAGCCTTAACTGTTTGGCTTCTTGCTCCTGTTGCACAATGGTAGCTATTAACTGAGAAGGAGCAATATTATAACGAGGCCTAAGTTTAGGGACTGTTGCGAGTTGGAAGAACACGGTGATCCTTACGGCATCGCAAGTCAGGGTAAATCTTCCACACATAAAATCTGCCTTAATTTTGCGATAATATAAATATACTAGTTAAGCTAGTTTATTCGTTCTCATCTGCCATAATAATACTATGGAATACCCTGTGAATAGATGTGGTTGGGTTAAGGAAAACCCTTTAGAAATCGCTTACCATGACCAGGAATGGGGCGTTCCCCTTACCGATGACCAGAAACTGTTTGAATTTCTCATTCTCGAAGGCGCACAAGCGGGCTTAAGTTGGAGTACCGTTCTCAAGAAACGGGAAAACTACCGCCAAGCCTTTGCCAATTTTGACCCCGAAAAAGTGGCCCAATTTGGTGAGAAGCAACAAGAAGAACTCAGACAAAATCCTGGGATCATTCGCAATAAACTAAAAATAGCAGCAGCTATCAATAATGCTCAACTATTTCTCAATGTCAAAGCAGAATATGGCAGCTTTTCATCTTATATTTGGCAATTTGTTCAGGGGGAGCCGATAGAAAATCGCTGGCAGATCCTAGAACAAGTCCCCATCACTAGCCCCGAATCAGAGCAGATGAGTAAAGATTTAAGGAAACGGGGTTTTAAATTTATCGGTTCGACCATTTGTTATGCCTTTATGCAAGCCACTGGCATGGTTAATGACCATACAATTGATTGTTTTCGTCATCAAGAAATCAAAGCTCTTTGTCGTCATCAACAATCAATCAGAAAACTTTAAAACCCAATTTTTTCTCTCATGATGATGTCAAGTGAAGGATTTTTGAATTTGTTTGTTTCTATAAATTGCTGCTCTCTTTAATTTTTATTCGTACATCTTTTCTAAGAGATTGTTTATAAAATGATTCCTCGCCTTCCGCCACAAGAAAACATCAATACAATAATTAGTCAGTTCCTGATTGATTTAAAAAAAAGGAATTTTCGGGGTGATATTAGAGGAGATTTTGCTAATCGTTTAATTGCTTCAACTGATAATAGTATTTATCAGATTTTGCCCCAGGCAGTAGTTTTTCCTCGCAGTACTGAAGATGTCAGAGAAATTTTTAAATTAGCTAACCAGTCTCAGTTTGATCATCTCACTTTTTCTCCTAGAGGTGGCGGAACAGGAACTAATGGACAGTCTCTTTCTCCTAGCATTATTATAGATTGTTCTAAGTACATGAATGAAATTTTAGAAATCAATCTAGAGCAAGGATGGGTAAGGGTTCAACCAGGGGTTATTTTGGATCAACTGAATCAATTTTTAGCCCCTCATGATGTCTTTTTTGCTCCTTCTCTTGCGCCTAGTAATCGAGCAACAATTGGCGGCATGATTAATACAGATGCAGCAGGAAAAGGATCGCGGCTTTATGGTAAAACTAGCGATCATATTTTAGGATTAAATTGGGTATTATCTGATGGAACAAAGACTAATTCTTATCCTATTAATCGAGAAGCGTTAAATGATTTAAAAAAAGAGCCGGGACGTTTAGGTAATATTTATCAACAAGTCGATCAAATTGTCACTGATAAAGCTGAACTAATTTCTGAAATATTTCCCAAATTAACGCGATTTATGACTGGATATAATTTAGCTAAGGTTTATGATCAAGATCATATTTACTTTGATCTAAATCGAATTTTAGCTGGTTCAGAAGGAACTCTGGGAATTATTACAGAAGCAAAACTAAAGCTCACAAAAATTCCCAAAGCGACTCAATTATTAGCCATTCATTATCAAAATTTTGATTACGCTCTTGCTGATGCAGATAACTTATTATATTTTGAACCTGCTGCTATTGAAACAGTTGATGATACTATTCTAAACTTAGCTAAACAAGATAGCATTTTTGAAGAAGTGAAAGATTTTATTGGTCAAGCAGATGCCCTGAATTTAGTTGAATTTATGGGAAATAATCATGAAGAAATTAGTCACAATATATTAGCCTTAATGAATCAATTAAATTCGCAAAATAATGTTGGAATAACAGGATATTATCTGACTCAAAAATCCCAAGAAATTAAACAATTGTGGATGTTAAGAAAAAAAGGAGCCGCCTTATTAGGCAGTATGAAGGGCGATCGCAAACCTATTCCCTTTATTGAAGATACAGCAGTCCCTCCGTCAAAACTTGCTAATTATACCCGTGATTTCAAAGTATTACTAAATCAATATAATCTCAAATATGCAATGTTCGGTCATGTGGATGTAGGCTGTCTTCATGTACGTCCTGCTCTAGATATGAAGTCCCCTAATGATGAAAAGTTAATCAGAGAAATATCAGATAAAGTGGTTAATTTAGTTCGGCAATATGGTGGGGTTATTTGGGGAGAACATGGGAAAGGTTTTCGCAGTGAATATACGCCCCTTTTCTTTGGAGAAACTTTATATCAAGACCTACGAAAAATCAAATCTGCTTTTGATCCTAAAAA
>JBCDDV010000581.1:0-3069 GCA_039180145.1 Cyanobacteria bacterium P01_G01_bin.49
GGGGAACAGGAGTTGAGCCATCCATTGTGACAGCCCTCATAATATCATTCCAAAGTTTGTAAGCCGGATCTCCGGCAATAAAGTTCTCCAAAACAAACTCATTCAGGCGTTGGATTCCTTTGGAAGTTCCAAACCGGAATAGCTGGTCTTCTACAGGAAGGGCAAGAATTGGTGGGTTTTGGGGGCAAGCGCCGTTCTGTCCTTCTTCCCATTTTTCTCTCAATACATCATTGACTAATTGACTAACAGCAATACCTTGTTCTTGAGCCTGTTGATACAAAACTTGTATGAGATCTTCATCAATTTCAACTTCAAAATGTCGCTCTTGTAACTCTGCTTCTAATGGCACAGTTTCAAAATTATCTAAGTAGTCAGTTGTATCATGAGTGTCCCAAAATTCTGCTGCTGCTTCGTAGCTAGAAAATTCTTCAGGAATTGGATCGACTGCTTTAGGTTTGTTGTTCATAATATCTACGCTCTGATTGGGTCATGTCCCTTGCTGAGATCGGCAACGCTGAGGTTTGAGTCTTGCGAACGAAAAAGACAATCAGATATCTACCTGCATTCGTTTGACCATAAGCAACATATAAGTCTTCTCCCTTAATTCGTCCTTTCTGTGCTTTACGAATATGAGAACGGGAAAATAAAACCTGCTCAACCTCATTAGTGGTAACACCGTGCTTAACTGCTAGTTTTTCAACAAATTGATCTTTCCAAATAACCTCATACAGTTGCATTCGATGTTGATAAGTACATTTGTAGTTATCCTAGCACAACAAAGTATAAACAATAAACAAAAAGGGCAGATTTCAATCCACCCTAATCTTTAAAAACTACCTAAATCAAAACGTTAATTTTTCCCGTTGCCATTAGTAGCTAAAACATGATTTGTTACCTTGTCAGGAACTTCTTGTAAATGGTCATAAATCCAAGTAAACGTCCCCACACCCATCGTCAGCGATCGCAATTCAATAATAAAATTGTGCATCTCTGCTTGAGGTAAATATGCGATTACTTGATCCCAGTTTTTCCAGGCAGCTAAACTTTCATAACCGAGAATTTGTCCCCGTCGTCCACTAACCAACTGCAATGCTTTAGAAGTACACTCAGACGGAATAGAGACTTTAACCGATAAAATGGGTTCTAATAAGATCGGATTACACAAAGGCATTCCTTCCGTCATAGCGATGCGGGCTGCTTGTTTAAAGGCTTGTTCAGAACTATCCACCGAATGATAGGAACCATCAGTTAAAGTAACATCCACATCCACCACAGGAAAACCCAAGGGGCCATGTTCTAAATATTCTTTAACCCCCATTTCCACCCCAGGAATGTATTGTTTCGGGACAACACCCCCAACAATCTTTTGATGAAAGTGGAAACCTTCTCCTCTCAACAACGGTTTGATATCAAGATGAACATCTCCAAACGCCCCATGACCACCCGTTTGATGTTTGTAGCGGCCATGAACTTTGTGACCTTGACGAATGGTTTCTTTATAGGGAACTTGGGGTAAATGGGTAGACATGGGAAGGTTATACTTACGACGCAACCGATCCAATGCCACCTGTAAATGAATTTCTCCTTGTCCCCAGAGGATCACCTCTTTGGTGTCGCCATGTTGTTCCCAATATAAAGAGGGATCTTCTTCTATCAGCTTCGCTAACGCCCCACTAAGTTTTACCTCATCTTTGCGTTTCTCTGGGGTTACTGCCAAAGCATACACAGGTTCCAAGATATCGGCTTTTGGTAGTTCTTCACTGGGTTTTCCTTGACTAGATAAGGTATCTCCTGTTTTAATCCCTTCTAAGCGTCCAATGGCCACGATTTCACCGATAGAAGCCTCTTGAATAGACTTCTGTTGTTGTCCCATGACATGAGATAAACCACCAGCGCGAACCCCATTCAGACTCATTCCATCGGTTAATTTTCCTTGCCAAATCCTAGCAAGAGAGAGTTGACCACCTTGGGGGGTAAAGTAGGTTTTTAAAACTTGTACCAAGGTTTCACCTTCAGTTTTGTTTTTCAGGCCACGACGTTCTCCGGTAATACTTGGGGTGGGGGTTTCTTTAACCAAAGCATTGAGTAGAGGACGTACACCATAGTCTTGATCAGCTATACCGAAGAATACAGGAACAATTAGATCGGCACTAAGATCTTGTTTCAACTCTTTGAGAATTTCTTCTTGTGGCGGTTCGATGTCTTCAATTAATTCTTCTAAAAGATGGTCATCAAAGTCGGCTAACACTTCTAACATTTCCTGACGGGCTGCATGTTCTTCTGCTTTGAGGCGATCAGGAAGAGGAACGGGATCAGCAGGGCTGCCTGAGTGATAATGATAGGCTTGTTCAGTAACGAGATTAATATAACCGACTAATTCTCGATCTTGACGGATAGGATATTCTTGGGGAACGACGGGACGGGTTGAGACTTCTTTGAGGGCGTGGAGAACATCCATAAAGCTGTCTTTGAACCGATCCATTTTGTTGATAAAGATCAGATGAGGAATTTCCCAATCATCTAAAAATTTTAACAAAGGAGCCAAGGTTAATAGGCGATCAATAACAGGTTCACAAACCACAATGGCTGCCCCTGCACCGACTAACGCATTATAGGTTTCTTGGGCAAATTCAATGGAACCAGGACAGTCAAGAAAGGTAAATTCGATGTTTTCGTGGGTGGTACTCGCGGCAGAAACCTCTACACTCATTTGCCGTTCTCTTGCTTCAGGAGAACTATCGCTGACTGTGTTACCCTCTTTAATGGTTCCTTTTCGGGTAATGGCACCGCTAACAAATAATAAGCTTTCGAGTAGGGTGGTTTTGCCGCTAGAATAAGGGCCGATGATTGCCACATTCCTAAAATTCTCTAAGACTTTTTCGTTCATAAAATACCTCCTTTGAGCCAATTTTCAAAAAATGCTTGACACAGGTAGGTTAAAAGGGTTTCCCTTAACATTGCGTGCTAAGCAGACGGAAAATGAAGCTCGCACAATTAGTTTCTATCTTTTAATGCAGTGAGCCTAACGTACTTTGGGTATCTAAGAATACATCTTGCAATGTCTTTTAA
>JBCDDV010000582.1:0-3068 GCA_039180145.1 Cyanobacteria bacterium P01_G01_bin.49
ATCAATTGTCCATTGATAAGTTGTTCGTGTCATGGTATTTTGCTCTTATTAAAGATAGTGTTGCTAAAATTAATCTATCAATTTTAATCTAATTCAATTTTACTGTAAATATCTAACTGTCGTCATAAAAAGCATCGATCCATTACAGCATGATACAAAAAAAACGAGCTTTTAAATCAAAACCATTTTGAAAAATTTCGCTAATTAATATTTATTTTCTACCAAAACTATTACATTATGAACCCATTACCAATTCCTTCTTTTTTTGATCCTAGAAATATTGACCAAGTTTGGCGAGTTCCTTACCAAATAAGAGCGACAGAAGCGCAATGGTGGGCTAAGGATCATAAGATTAAATTATCAAGAGAAGATCAAACAAAAATCATTCTGCTAATTATTGATGCTCAAAATACCTTTTGTCTCCCAGACTTTGAGTTATTTGTTGCTGGACAATCAGGTAATGGGGCAGTTGAAGATAATATCCGTTTGTGTGAATTTATTTATCGTAATTTAGGCATCATTACAACCATTGCACCCACCATGGATACTCATACTGCAATGCAGATTTTTCATCCTATTTTTTGGATTAATGATCAAGGAGAACATCCGCAACCATCTGCCACAACAATTCATTTAGATGATGTGATCAACGAGGTTTGGCAAGTGAATCCCAAAATTGCTGATAATTTGGATAATCTCAACCCTGTAAAGTTAAAAAACTATGCCTTACATTACATTAAACAGTTAACAGAAGATGGTAAATTGCCTTTAACAATTTGGCCTTATCATTCTATGCTAGGTGGCATTGGTCATGCCTTAGTCTCGTCCGTCGAAGAAGCCTTATTTTTTCACAATATAACCCGTGATAGTCAAACTCAGTTTGAACTAAAAGGCAGTAACCCATTAACCGAAAATTATTCTGTTTTGCGTCCTGAAGTCTTAGAAGATGGAAAAGGAAATACAATTGCTCAAAAAAATCACCAATTTTTACAAAAATTACTGTCTTTTGAGGTCATTATTATTGCAGGACAAGCTAAAAGTCATTGTGTCGCTTGGACAATTGATGATTTACTGAGAGAAATCCAAAGTAAAGACCCAAACTTAGCTAAAAAAGTCTATCTTCTTGAGGACTGTACCTCTCCCGTTGTCGTTCCTAACGTGGTTGATTTTACAACCCAAGCAGAAGGAGCATTTCAAAGATTTGCTGAGGCAGGAATGCACAGAGTTAAATCAACTGATCCCATAGAAACTTGGGAAGGCATGCCAAAAATTTACTAGGGATGTAAAACCTGGCTGATAATTAGCTCCCGTGATGGGCATTCTTTTGTTATCCTTACAGCTAGAATGGAAAATTTCCCTTTCATCACCAAAACAATAGCTTCTAAAACAGACTTAATATGAATAAACCAAAATCTTTAATCACTGCTCTATCGAAACGCCTAATGGCTACCTTAGCCTTATCTGGGTGTTTATTAACTGGGGTGCAAACCCTTTCTTTGGCTAATGGTAATCCTGGGTTAGTCATTTTCAGTGGTGTTGAAAACCGTAACGACATTCTCGACTACAAACTCGATTTCGACGGACGACCCAAATTTTATGGAGAACGGGTGAAACTTCGGCTTTCTAAGAAGAAGATGACCCAAGGTGTCAGCAAATTTTTTATCTCCTACCTCAAAGATCCCGAATTTGATGGTAAATTTGACACGAATTCCGTAGAGGTTCGTGTTGATAATGAATCAATTCCTGTTCGAGAAGTCTATTGGGATAAAGAAAGTCGGGTAGTAGAAATTGATCTACAAGAACCCCTCGAAGCTGGTAATAGCGCAGAAATTGTATTTTCCAATGTCAAAAACCCTAGTTCTGGAACTTATTACTTCATCTGTGACGTTCTCACATCAGGACAAATTCCCTTGAGGATGTATCTTGGGACTTGGATTATTTCTTTCAGCCGTGTGTAAATTAGGGTGTGGGGGTGGTATAACCTCCCCTGATTTTTCCAATTTTCTCAAGCTTGTCAATATTTGTTCAGTTCCTTCCTCTTCTTCTAATATTCTTCTTCCTATCTTTTTAGGGGGTAGATGAGGAAGAGGAAGATATTCTCAGAATTTCCTCTAATATTGAACAATAATGATAAATGATATGGAAGCTATTACTATTCCTCAAGGATTCAAAATAACACCAGAGCAATTCGACCAATTAGCAGAAGTCGAACAACTTGCACGGATGGAATTGACTGAAGAGGGAGAATTGATTGTTACGAGTCTGACTGGTGGTACAGCAGGAAGAAAAAATAGCCGTTTAACTCAACAACTCAGAAATTGGACAGATCAAGATGACACAGGAGAAGCGTTTGATTCTTCTACTGTTTTTGTACTACCTAATGGTGCAAGGAGAAGTCCTGATGCTAGCTGGATTAGACTAGAACGATGGAATCAATTAACCCAAGCGCAACAAGATGGGTTTCCGCCTATCGTTCCTGATTTCGTTATTGAGTTAGTGAGTCCTATTGATATTAAAAATCAACGATACGAAGATTTACAAGCTAAAATGCGAGAATATTTGGATAATGGTGTTAGATTGGGATGGTTGATTGAGCCTTTAGCCAAAACTGTTGAAATCTATAAAGTTGGACAACCTGTAGAGACTTTAAATAATCCTCAAACTTTGTCAGGAGAAGATGTTTTGCCTGGGTTTGTTTTAGATTTAAGTCAAATTTTCTGATTCGTACTACTTTTGTACCAAAAATCCCAGTGACTGAAAAACAGTACATATGTAGTACACCTAAGCCAGTTGATGATAAGCAATGATGCCAATGCCGACAATGTTAGTTAAAATTAATAAAATGAACAAAATACCCAAATAATAAGTAATGGTTCCAAATCGCAACGGGCGGTCAACAAATTTATCTGGATCAGCTAAAAATGATAATGCTTCTTTCTGTCCTGCGGTTGTCAAGATAGGTTGTTCTTTTTCTATAATATCTAATTCATTGGACAGTTTTGCTAGTGTCAAAATTGTTTGGCGGTAATATTTATGTCCTTTGATTAAAGTACGGTATCCAACAAAAG
>JBCDDV010000583.1:0-3066 GCA_039180145.1 Cyanobacteria bacterium P01_G01_bin.49
AAAAATTCTAAAATATCTATCTACTGTCTCATTAAGAAAGGTAATAAGCTCATGTAAGATAAGCGTGATAAATGAATTTATAAGAAAAGCTAATTAAGAGAGGCTAATGAATTATAGACTAAATTTAGAAGAGCGATTAGAAAAAGAAATGAAGAGGGTTGCTCATGAACAAATAGACGAAGCAACTAATCATTTGTCTCAAGTGATTCATCATGATAAATTAACAACCAAAGCAGATAGTGTTCATGAAGCACGCAAAGTATTTAAGAAAATCAGAGGATTATTGCGTCTCTTTAGATATGCGATAGGTAAAGAGGTTTATCAACAAGAAAATTATTGTTTTCGAGATGCGGGACGACTACTTTCCTCAGTAAGAGACGCTCAAGTTCATATTGAAACATTTGAAAGTTTTAGTCAAGAGATATCAGACACGGTTTCTTCTGAACTCTTGGCACAAATCCATCATATTTTGATCGCTTATCAGCAGATAATATACAAGCAAATCTTTGAAACCCAGGATAACCTATTAGCATCCCTCTCTTTTATCAAACAAGCGCAAGAAAGAGTAGAGGATTGGTTGGTTGATGAAGATTGGTCAATGATTTCTCAAGGACTCAAAAAAGTCTACAAAAGAGGATATAAAGACTTTAGTCAAGTATTAGAAGATCCCACCACAGAAAAACTTCATGAGTGGCGAAAGCGCGTTAAATATCTCTGGTATCATTTACGAATCCTCAAACCAATATGGCCAGAAGTTATGATAACTTTGGCGAAACAAACCCATGAATTATCTACCCTTTTAGGAGATGATCATGATTTAGCTAACTTACAGCAATTACTCCTTAATCGACCCGATTTAGTGAATGATAAACCTGAGATTAATTTACTCTTTGTTAATTTAGAAAGAAAACGCAAGAAATTGCAACAATCAGCGTTCTTAAAAGGACAACGAATTTATGCCGAATCTCCCAAATATTTTACAAAAAGAATCGGTTGTTATTGGCAAGCAGAACAACGCAAACTGATGGCAGAACCTGTAATGCAACAATAAACGATAAAATAATAGAACACCCGTAATCTAGACTATTTCAATGGACTATCTTATTGCTGTTGTCTCTGATCGCATTCAAGCAGAAGAAGCTTACACTGCCTTAGAAAACGCAGGCATTCCTACCAATCAAATTAGTATTCTCGGAAAAGGATACAAAACTGCCGATGAATTCGGATTTATTGACCCTTCCCAACAAGCCAAAAAACGCGCTATCTTAATGGCATACTGGCTCGTTCCCTTCGGATTTGTTGGTGGCTATACCTTTGATTTAATTACCGGGGTCAATAGTTTTGATTGGGCAGGACAACCCTTCAATCATATTTTGGGGGGTATTGCTGGTGCGATCGCGGGGACGATGGGTAGTGCTTTCGTCGGAGGCAGTGCAGGTTTTTCCTTTGGTAGTGGCGATGCTTTACCCTATCGAAATCGCCTCAATGCTGGCAAATATATTGTCATTGTAGAGGGATCAACCAGTCTAAAAAACAAAGCAACCGCAATTCTTCAGACTTTAAACCCGGAAAACCTTCAAGGTTATACTCAACCTGCTATTTAATTCGATATCTGAATAATGCTGCCAAGAGAAACACTCCTCAAAGGGATAGAAAACCGCGAAGAAGTTGCCCGAATAATTGACCAAGCAGACATCGCGATCAAAACTTGGGAAATGGTGGTTAGTGATTTTTTGTCTCCTCCTGTCGTTGCAGAGGTTCAAAACGCTTTCCAAAAACTAACTGATATAGACATCTTCGTTTGGGGAGGATACCCCCAAGCAGAAAGACAACGAATAGGGATATCTCGTCCTGAAATCCCCCTAGAACAATCTCAAATTCCCCTAGCTGCCCTAGATATCGCTGGAAACTTTCTTTTTGACCCTGCAACCCATCGAGACTTTTTAGGGGCAATTTTAGGAACAGGTATTGTTAGGGAAAAAGTTGGAGATATTATCGTTTTGGGAGAACGAGGAGGACAAGTAATTGTCGCACCAGAATTAGTAGATTTCTTAGAAACTAATCTAACTCAAGTGCGCTCAGTTCCTGTGAAAACTCGATCTATCGAACTGAGTGAATTAAAAATACGTCCCCCCAAAACCAAGGAAATGACAACAGTAGAAGCATCCATGCGTTTGGATGCGATCGCCTCTGCTGGGTTTGGCATGTCCCGTAGCAAGATGGCTGATGCCATCAATAAAGGCGATGTACGGGTAAATTGGAAGGATATCAGTCAAGCAAGTCACAATGTGCAATCAGGAGATCTCATCACAGTCCGTGGCAAAGGACGCTTAGAAGTGGGAGAAGTCGCCATTACCAAAAAAGAGCGTTATCGGGTTCAATTAACGCGATTTCAATAGATTTCTTGCAACTTTTTCACTCATAATGAGATCGGGAACAGGAAACAGGAATTGAGTTAATAGTTGATCGAGAATTCCAATGAACAATCAACCATGAACTTTAACCAATTCCTTAAACCGAACTCAGGTTACTTACTCATCTGCCATGAGATTAATCAAAAAATTCTCTAAGAACTAAATGTATTTTATTGAAGAATTTTGGATATCCTAAAAGGGAAGACTTTAAAAAATTTGGGGTTTGATGTGATTAAGATAACTAACAAAAACTCAGTTGTTGCTATGGTTGTTGTCATGGCAGGAATTTTCGGACAAAATTTACTATCTTTAGCTAATGAAACCAGACTAGTTCAAGTCCCTGTTGAACAACCTCAGCTTTCTCCACCACAAGAGGAAACGCCATTAGAGGGCATAGAAAATCAACAATGGCAATGGAACATTGAAGAAGAAGATGGAAATAATCAAGGAGTAATTAGTGACCAATATCCACTCGATGTGAATTCAAGTGATACTAATCCTTCTGTTAATCCCAGAACTGAAGAACGAGAATGGCAAGACAGTCAGAAAGGAGATCCTAGAGAAAGTGGTGGCACTGTCCCTCTTTTAGAGTTTTAAAGGAGATTAATTGATGAGTCCTTGGTTCTTTTGTCAGACTAATCTTACCAGAACC
>JBCDDV010000584.1:0-3049 GCA_039180145.1 Cyanobacteria bacterium P01_G01_bin.49
AAGGGATCGTATCTGAATTGATCTGCCTCTAAAATTCCTACCGAGCGATCCGGCGCACCAGGAAGGGCACCACTCACTCCTAGATAATAAGTTCCGTTTTCTGGTGCGACAAATTCTAAATACCCATCATAGCTAGTAAATAGTTCTCCAGGTCCTTGAGTTTGCCAATCTGCTTCTAGCTCCGTACCCTCTGTATCAAACAGCCGCATAGCCCCATAAGGCCCTAACCCGTAGTTGGGTTGATAGCTAGGAACAGTTGCAGGCGGTTCACCCCGTTGAGAATCAGAATCTAGATCGAAACTAATAACATCTCCTGCAGCTAAATCGAAGGAATAAAAATCTACGTCTTCATTGACATCAATGTAGGTATAAGTCCCATCATCATTCAGATAGCGGTTGCCAATCTCAAAATCAATTGCATCCGTAATGGTGGTAGTAGGATTATCTGCATTCAGTTCTACCGGAATTGCAAGAGGAAGGGTGTCATTGAGTTGAGTAAATGCGCCTGCTGGAATTTCATTAGCTGTATCGGCAATACTGAAGCCACCGCTACTGAAATCAGAATTCACCTCATAGCCATCACCCGCTTCTAAACTAAAGCTAGTCGTCTCTAACCCCTCAACTTCATCATCAGCAGCAACAGGCAAATCCACTAAAACGGTAAAATCTGTCAAGCGAATATCAAAGCCATCCTCACGTACCTCAACAATTTCACCCCCATCACCAACAGATATTGCCTCTAAATCAAATTCACCCAGTCCAGGCGCACTCACCGAAACCACTAACCCTTCTTCAGGAATGGTTCCATTGGTCACATTAAAAACATGAGCAGAAACTGTTCCTTCTTCTTCTACCAAGAAATCAGGCCCCGTATTTAAACTCACCAATGGTAAATCCGATGTAGGTGGTTCTGGAGTGGGGGGTTCGGGTGTGGGAGGTTCAGGCATCTCCATCAACTGACTCTCCTCATCAGCAAACAATATCGTCGAAGATGCTGCATCAGGGTTAATTGTATAATCCCCTAACGTTCCTACATCTGCCAAATCTTCTTGTTCTACTGCATCGGGAGCTATTAAAGAAAACTCTGCTTCGACCAACCCATCAAAGGTCTCAGGAAGAAACGTATCGGGTTCAACATTATCAAACACATCAATGGTAAAACTGCCCATTGTTGCTCCCTCATCAATAGTCAGGAAAAACCCTGAATTATCAAAGCTAGTCCCCAGTAGGGAGGGATTAATATTTTCAGTAATGGGATTAAAGGCAAACCCTGGTAAATCAAGGCGACTGACAATTTGCTCAACATTACTATCGACAAACACCTTTAAACCGCCTTCGGGTGCTGGTTCGTCTAACTCAAAATTAACAGTTAGCGCATTTCCCAAATCTTCAACGAGAGCATTGACTTCCCCCTCGTAGTTAGTAGAGGTAGAAAGACTCACTTGTATCATTCTTCAAACTCCATTATTAGTTGTCCATCGCGAGGCAAAAAGGAGACTGGGAGATAGAGGCGGTAGAGCAGAGAAGACGCTTAACTTATTGCTGACTACTAACTGCGGACCAGATTGCCCTAATCCCAACTAAACCCCTGTATCACTGGGATTTAGTCTCTTTTGCTTCGTAGATGAAAGATATTCTCAGTAATCATACAGAGTTAGGAAACATATATGTGATCTCAAACGGATTTTTTATGATCTCAAACGGATTTTTTTGAGTAATGAGCAATGCGTCATGAGGATTGCTAAAGCAATCTCAAATTTACCGACAAGCTTTTCTGTGTGCTTTAGGGCTAAAGCCAAACTGATGCTTGAAAGCTCTAGCAAAGGAATTAGAGGTAGCGTAACCGACTCGATGTGCAATTTCGGCAACAGTAATATCTTGCTTTGCCAAAAGTTGCTTGGCAAGTTCTAAACGATGCGATCGCAATACGCTGAATACGGTAGTCCCAAAACAATAACGAAAACCCTGCTTTAACATAAAGTCGTTGACACCAGCTTGGCGCGCCAACTCTTCTAAGGAAGGAGGATTACTCAAGTCTCGCAATAAAATCTCTTTAGCATAGTGAATACGTTCTAGCTGGTCAGGTTTGAAGAAAACCTTTTTTCGTTCTCCTTCCCTAATTGTTATCTCGTGGTCTAGTACCAACGCTATTAACTCGATGATTTTGCTCTCTAGATAAGTTCTTTTAATTATCCCCTGGTAAGGACAGTGCAAAATTTGTTGCAGTACGGTAGCCATCATCGGCTGTGTATCTCCAGAACGCAGATAACTTCTTTGACTAGAGGGTCTAATTAAATGTTGAAGATTTTTAGGTAGTTCTCCCCCTTGGGAAGTGGCGAAAGAACGGAGTATTGCTGGTTGAATTTCAATCATGATTTCGGAATTGGTTTTTGCGTCCGAACAATCACAAATGTTGCCATGCAGTCCACTACCTTTTAAAACGTATTTTCCAGGATAATAAGGAAGAATAACTTCCCCAGATGTTAATGGAACAGTTTCTTGTACTTTTCCTAAAAGAGAAAAACATAATAGAAGGTTTTTTGTTTTTTCGGGAAAATTGATTGAAAGGCGATCGCTAGGTCTTGATCTATTAACTTTTAGGAGAATACCTTCTCTTAAATCAATTTCTCGCCACCACCCTTGAAGGATTTGGGTATCAAATTTGTAGGTAATATCCGATGCATCTGAAGTGTCCCACTGTAGCTGCTCTTCAGCTTCCTCAAATAGTTCATCAAATTCATCTTGTGTTAGTCTAATGGTCATGATGCGATAGGTAGAAGTGAAGTGATAAGTAGTGGGTCTTTTCGTGATAGCGATCGCTCTTCCTACAATAGCTATTGCTAGCTAATTAATTATACTTGATGGATTTTTTGCACTAATCTTAATCAAAAAGCGATCGCCAGATATTATACCAAATCCGCTTAAGTAACCCCAGATATGAGCTAAGATAAGTGAATGTCTAGAAAAGCCCATATTGAAGCTCATTTAAGTTCCTCAGAGCTAAAACAACGTTATCTATCAGCCAAAGACCCCGTAGAAGCAAGACGCT
>JBCDDV010000585.1:0-3046 GCA_039180145.1 Cyanobacteria bacterium P01_G01_bin.49
GCTAACTGTTGTTTTTACCTCGCTGAAAATGCCTCATCAAATCTACTGATAATTGGTTCAACAAAGAACATTAAAATCGATTTTTGTCGAGTTACGATTTCTGCGCTTGCAGTCATTCCTGGGGTAAAGTTAGATTGTTTACCTCGTACTTTCATTGAATGCTGTGTAAGTTTTATTCGTGCCAAGAACACAGACCCCAATTGTTCATCATTAACGGCATTAGGGCTAATCTTAATTACTTTACCATCTACTGTACCAAATTCCTGGAAGGGAAACGTAGACATTTTAACTTTCACGTCCATTCCTTCTTTAATAAAACCTATATCGCGGTTGAGTACTTTTGCTTCTAATACTAGTTCATTTTTAGGAGAGACAATAGATAGTAATTCTTCTCCTGGTTGCACTGGTCCAACAGTTGCTTTGAGATTATAAGCTATTCCTTGTGTTGGAGCTTTAATTGTTTCACCTTTGCGTCTAGTTTTGACCTTAGCTAGTTCACCTTGAATATTAGTCAGTTCTTCTGTGCGTCTATTGGTTTGAGTCAAAATTTCGCTAGTACGTTCTGCATCGAGACGTTTTGCTTGATTGAGAGTAGCGGTGTATGCTTGTTGTGCTTGATGAATCTCTTGCTCTTGCACCGCAATATCTCTTAGCAAAGAAGTAATTTTATCCTGAACATCTGTAATGCGATCGCGTGCTTGGGTAATTTCATTTGACGCTCTAGTGACATCAGCCGCTGTACTGATAGCTCTTTCTTGGGATTCAATATAGTCCATATGAGCAACAGCACCGCTACTTAGGGCTTGCTGAATAAATACAAAAATGTAATTGAGCATACATCTCAGACTAAAGGAATATATTCATGTGCAAGAAAAAACTCTAAAATACCTCAAAACCCTTGGATTACAGTTAGAAGCAGCCAAACTGTGAATAGTATATATGTACCGTAAAGAGGAGCAAGCTCAAACCCCAGCAGAAAGTTTTGAACTTCCTTTTGAGGGGAAGTTATCGGAAAATAACCGTTGGGTTCTTATGGCTTCATTAATACCTTGGTCAGATTTTGAAGAAGAGTATGCTTCAATTTTTGATGAGGAAATAGGAGCGCCCGCTAAATCTTTTCGTATGGCACTAGGGGCGTTAATTATTAAAGAGAGATTAGGACTCAGTGATAGAGAGACTGTAGAACAAATCAAGGAGAATCCTTATCTACAGTATTTTATAGGTATATCATCTTACAGTAATGAGACACCCTTTGATGCCTCGATGCTAGTTCACTTTCGTCAAAGAATAGGTGTAGAACTAGTCAATAGAATTAATCAAAAAATGGTGAAGAAGATGTTAGAAGATTCTTCTATACCAATAAAAAAAAAGAATTAAATGAATCAAAAAATCGAGGTAAATTAATATTAGATGCAACTTGTGCGCCAAGTGATATTAGTTATCCTACGGATTTAGGACTATTAAATCAAAGTAGAAAGCATACAGAGAAAATCATAGATTTTCTTTACGAACAAGTTAAAAATAAATTAAGTAGAAAGCCAAGAACTTATCGTAAACTTGCCCGAAAAAATTATTTAAAAGTCGCGAAAAAACGTCGCCCATTCCTGAATGAAAGAAGAAAAGCAGTAAAACAACAACTACAGTATATTAAGAGGAATATCTCTCATATTAAACAGTTAGTTAATACGGGAGCGACTCTATGTGAATTGAGTAATAGACAATATAAAATATTGCTAGTCGTAAGCGAAGTTTATCGTCAACAATTGTGGCTCTACGAAAATAAAAAGAAGAGTATTGATTACCGCATTGTTAGTTTAAATCAACCACATATACGTCCAATTGTTCGTGGTAAAGCGGGGAAAGCTGTCGAGTTTGGGGCAAAATTATCAGCCAGCTATTTTTATGGATACGTATTTTTAGACCGTATTAGTTGGAATAACTTTAATGAATCAGGAGACTTAAAAGCACAAATAGAATCTTTCAAGAACTATACTGGTTATTATCCAGAATCTGTTCATGTTGATAAAATCTATCGTACCAGAGAAAACCGAACTTGGTGCAAAGAAAGAGGTATTAGAATTAGTGGACCCCCTTTAGGCAGACCACCATTAAATGTTAGTAAACAAAAAAAGAAGCAAGCTGCCTTGGATGAAAAGATTCGCAGTTGTATTGAAGGAAAATTTGGACAAGGTAAAAGAAAATTTAGTCTTAATCGTGTAATGACTAAACTTTCTCATACTTCTAAAACTGCAATTGCAATTACTTTTTTAGTAATGAATCTCTCTACCTATATCTCACGCTTATTGACAGCTTTTTTATGTCTATTTTTCAGAAATCTACCTTTTTTACAGTCTGGTATTAACAAAAATTATAGTTTTATTTATTTTCTGCCCTTCCTTGAATAATTAATAAATCTCCATCTCACTTTTTTATTACTTTTTCAGCAAGCCCTACGTAGCTTAGTATCTATTCCTGTAATGTGATTGATGGAATCTTTAGGCCAGCCACCACTTGTTCCTTGGTAAGAGTTTGTACCATCTTGACCAATCCAGTTAGACTCATTAAGCTGAGCATAGGCTTTTTCTGCTAAAGCAACCCACAATTCGTTATTAGAACTGTTGTAATGACCTCCTACATTACCATAAACAGAATTACCATAAGAGTCGGTTGGTAATTTCCTGTCTACAGTCACATAATCAGCAACACCGTTTTTGTAAAACTTCACTGTGAAAGTACCGTCACCATTATCAGTGAACATATTTTTGATAATGTTGGGTTTTCTATAAGCAGTTGCGGCTAAACCGTTCCTTGTTCTATCAATACACCTTTATCTAATACCAAAATTAAATCCGCTTGTTTGAGGGGTTCAAAGCGATGAGCAATCATAAATACTGTACGATTTTGACCTACTTCTTTAATATTTTTCAGCACCATTTGTTCTGTTTCGCTATCTAAAGCGCTTGTTGCTTCATCTAAAATCAAAATCGGTGCTTGGGAAAGAAATAAACGTGCTAAAGCAACTCTTTGTCTTTGTCCACCGGAAAGC
>JBCDDV010000586.1:0-3038 GCA_039180145.1 Cyanobacteria bacterium P01_G01_bin.49
CGTTTACTTCTTCTGGTCACAGGGATGAACCACTAGCGAAATTGTCTACCAAAGTCGTCTTTTCTTTCGCAATCGTTAACTTTTTGATACACTTCTTTACAAAAAAGAGGATGATTTTTAATTTTGTCTCGTTTTTAGAGAAACTTAGTATTGTTTACAGATTTATCTAGCAAAATCCGTATCTAATTATACAAAATATATTAGAAGCTATCTTTACTATCAATGGTTTGAGAAACGCTATTTGAAACGGTAAGGAGACTTCCATGGCTGAAACGCCCCAAGAAATCTTGAAAATGATTCAAGATAACAACATTCAAATTATTGACTTGAAATTCATTGATCTGCCAGGCATCTGGCAACATTGCTCTTTCTATTACAATCAAATCGATGAAAGTTCTTTTGTCGATGGAGTTCCCTTCGATGGTTCGAGTATTCGGGGTTGGAAAGCCATTAACGAATCAGACATGGCAATGGTTCCCGATCCGAAAACTGCGTGGATTGATCCGTTTTATGAAGAACCTACCCTGAGTATGATTTGCGGGATCAAAGAACCCCGTACGGGTGAGTGGTATGAACGTGATCCCCGTACCATTGCAGGGAAAGCGGTGGAATACCTAAGAACAACAGGCATTGGTGATACAGCTTTCTTCGGCCCAGAAGCGGAATTTTTTGTCTTTGATGATGTGCGTTTCGACCAAACCGAAAGCAAAGCTTACTATTACGTCGATAGTGTAGAAGGCCGCTGGAATACTGGTCGCGAAGAAGAAGGCGGTAACTTAGGCTATAAACCTGGTTATAAACAAGGCTATTTCCCTGTTGCGCCTACAGATACCCTACAGGATATGCGGACAGAAATGCTGCTGACCATGGCTAAATGTGGTGTTCCCATTGAGAAGCATCATCATGAAGTAGCAACGGGGGGACAAAACGAATTAGGGTTCCGCTTTGCGACGTTAATCGAAGCGGCTGATTATTTGATGACTTACAAATACGTCATCAAAAATGTTGGTAAGAAATACGGTAAAACTGTGACCTTTATGCCCAAGCCGTTATTTAATGATAATGGTTCAGGGATGCACACTCACCAATCTATCTGGAAGGACGGAAATCCTCTATTTTGGGGTGATGGTTACGCTAATCTGAGTAAAATAGCGTTGAACTACATCGGTGGTATCCTAAAACATGCCCCTGCTCTGTTAGCCTTTACTAATCCTACCACCAACTCTTATAAGCGTTTAGTGCCTGGGTTTGAAGCACCCGTTAACTTGGCTTATTCTCAAGGAAACCGTTCTGCTTCGGTTCGTATTCCTTTATCCGGAACGAACCCCAAAGCCAAGCGATTAGAGTTTCGTTGTCCTGATGCTACTTGTAATCCTTATTTAGCGTTTGCAGCCATGCTTTGCGCGGGTATTGACGGCATTAAGAATGAAATTGATCCAGGGGAATCTTTGGATGTGGATATCTATGAATTAACCCCTGAAGAACTGAGTAAAATTCCCTCTACTCCTGGTTCTCTTGAACAAGCTTTAGAATGTTTAGAAAAAGATCATGCTTTCCTAACGGATGGAAATGTATTTACAGAGGACTTCATCACCAATTGGATCGAGTACAAACTCGATAACGAAGTGAACCCCATGCGTTTACGTCCTCACCCTTACGAATTTTCTCTTTACTACGATGTGTAATTCTTAAGGAACTCATACAGATAAAGAAGTGCCACCCACAAGGTGGCGTTTTTTCTGACTTTTCAAAATTAATTGGTATTATTTAGGGTTTGAAGGGTGAAAATGCCGACAGAAAAACAAGCAGTTAACTGTTTTATTATGTGTCGAAGAATCACACAAATGTATTTACCCATTTCGTTGGTTAGACTAAACGAAAGAACCAATGATATTTTCATTCTTGCGGGTGAAGATATCCAAGTTTTAATTGATAGTCATGGTGAAGTAACAATTTTATGAATTATCCTAATTTTCAAACGATGAATGAATCAGAATTACGGGCTTATGTGTTATCTCATCGAGATAATACCGAGGCATTTTATGCGTTAGCTGACCGTCTTAAATCTAAACCAGGACGGAAGTTATTAGAGAGAGATTTTGATAGATTACCTGAAATTTTAGCAGAAATGAAACAAGAGAATCAATAATTAAATAGACATTGGTGAGTCAATGTAGACAACGGGTTCAGGAACAGTAAACTTCAGGTTGTAAGCCGCTAGTTTTCTAGCAAGTGCATCATTGGCTAAGTCCAAAAGCCGTTTGCGAAGATCAAGGGAGTTTCGACTAGAACTGGAGATAAAGAAAATAACCCTAGTTCGAGTTCCCGGTTGGTTGTCTAAGGGACAAAACTGAATCCGCGTACTGGCCCGATCAAAGCCCCAGAAAATCTCACTGGTTTCTTCTACTGTTCGGCTTACTAAAGCTTTTTCCCCTTCCTCTAAAGATTTGATAAAATCCAAGCAAAGCATAGCCATTATTTTTTTGCCTCGACTGATATTCTCAATATTCTTATCAGCCATCACCGAGTTTGGCACAATCATCAGCGTATTTTGAGCAACAATCCGAATTTTGGTAGAACGTAAGCCAACGGATTCAACGCGACCATAGACATCTTCACCATAGGGATTGAAGTTGACACGAATATATTCTCCTGATACGTAAGGGCGATCAAGATAGAGTTCCATCGTGCCGAATAACCGACTAATGGTTTGTTGCGCCCCAAAAGCAACCGCGACACCGCCAATACCCAAGCTAGTAATTAGGGCAACTAGGTTGACCCTTAACCCTACCGCAAAAATAATGATAGCAGACAGAATAATTAAGACGTAAACCAGGGTTTCAAATACTAAGACGACTTCGTTAACTTCTCCAAACCATCGCTGTACTAAAACGATGACGGAACGATGAATAATTTGTCGCGTAATTTTTGAAGCGAACCAAATAAGATTAAAAGATAGTATGAAATAAACAATAAACCCTAAAAATGTATATAACTTCTCATACTTAATTAGGGCATTCAGACCAATAGCAACAAAA
>JBCDDV010000587.1:0-3032 GCA_039180145.1 Cyanobacteria bacterium P01_G01_bin.49
AAGAAGGTCAAGTGTATGCACCCCCTTTACCAATACCGCGAAAAAAAGGCGATCGCTTAGATCCTTCAGGAATGCCTCGCCGACCCCGCCCACTCTACATTCATTCGTTTCTCTCCCAACCCCCAAAAGTCTGTTCCCTCAAGTCTTCTCAACCAACTAAACCCCCAAAACTAACCAACCCGAAACATTACTTTGTTGATACCATGACTACTTTATACATCACCGACCAAGGTTCCTACCTCAAAGCACAACGCCATCAATTCCAAATTTTCTATCAACGAGAATTACGTTGCAAAGTTCCTGTCAATCAAGTCAGTCATATTGTACTGTTTGGTTGCTGCAATATTACCCATGGGGCAGTCCGGTTAGCTTTGTCTCGCCGAATCCCTCTCCTATATCTTTCCCAACGGGGACGCTATTTTGGACGCTTAGAAACAGAAGGACAAGCCAAAGTGGGCTATCTTTCTCAACAAGTGAAACGGGCTGAAGACCTTGAATTTACCCGTTTTCAGGCAGAAAACATTGTCCGAGCGAAGCTAAGTAACTCGCGAATGTTATTAATGCGCCTAAACCGTCGTCGTGGTCATTCATGGGTGAAAAAGGCCGTTTCTGACATCGCTAAATTAAGAGATAATCTCCCCTTAGCCCAAACAATGGACGAATTGCGAGGCTATGAAGGCAAAGCTGCTACCGTTTATTTTCAAGCGTTGGGTTCATTATTTCAAGACCCGTTTACCTTTGAAAAACGGAGCAAACGTCCTCCTCAAAATCCTATCAATAGCTTACTGAGCCTAGGATACACCCTCCTCAGTCAAAATATGCACTCCTTTGTCGAAGCAATGGGACTGCATACTCATTTTGGCAATCTTCATGTTCCTCGTAATAACCATCCTGCCTTAGTTTCAGACTTAATTGAAGAGTTTCGCGCTCCCTTAGTGGATTCATTAGTAGTTTATTTAGTCAATAAAAAGATCTTCACCCCAGAAGACTTTACCCCCGCCGATGAACGTAAAGGAGTCTATTTACAGCCAGATTCTTTGAAAAAGTTTTTGAAGCATTGGGAAGAAAAGCTACATAGCGAAATTACTCATCCTTACACTCAATATAAAGTCAGTATGCGCCGATGTTTAGAACTGCAAGTACGAGAATACATCGCTTGTTTGATGGGAGATACGGACGGATATCGCCCCATGATCTGGACAAAGTAATTCGATGGCACAAAAAACACTGTATCTCGTTTGCTATGACATTGTACAAGATAGCCGTCGCAATCGAGTGTCAAAGCTACTGGAGTCCTATGGTTGTCGTATTCAAAAGTCTGTTTTTGAAATATTAGTGGCTCCCTCTCAATATGACAAGTTAAAACGCAAGCTAGAAGTAATGATCAACCTAGAAGAAGATCAATTGCGTTTTTACTACCTTCCTGAGCATTCGAGACAAAAGACCGTAATTTTAGGCATTCAACCCGATTTTTCCGTTGATGACCCTGCCTTTATTGTTTAATTTTTTCCTCCAAACAACAACAACATAATGGGACTATCTACAACCAATGAAACAGGAAAGATCTCCTCCACTAATTTCCTTATTTATTCTCAAATTCACCCCTAAAAGCCAAAAACAACTCAAATTTCTTTCTCCTCAATTCCGTCAGCAATACCAGAAAGCCTTTCAACTATTATCAAACCAAGGCCCTCATTACCGAAGTCTGAGAACTCATCGTTATCACCAAAAAAAAGGCACAATTTGGGGATCTTCGGCTTCTATGTTCCTTCGCTTTTACTGGGACTATGAGGAGGCTTCTATTATCCTCATTCTCTTTCTGGATTCTCATTAAAAAGCATTCTCCTGAATGCACAAATAAGCTGACGGTTTGGAGGATTTCATCACCAATTCAAAGATAACTATCATGTATCAGCAACAAGCCTCTCCTAGACAACCATCAACAACCCATTATCACCAAGCTTTGTCAGATTTCGGGGTTAAGTCTCTCATTGAAAAATTAGACCAATTAACAGAAAATAGTTACCAAACAGCAGAAATTGAGCAATTAGCTAAGCTATTAATTCAACAGCTAATTAATGCGCTGTCTTCTAATTGGATAGACCCTTATCTCAATGTTATTGAGAAAGGACAAACAGAAATGGTATCGCACCTATTATCTTGTAACCAACACTTACCCCTTCCTTGTGATAACCCGTCTTTTTTTCTTGATGCTGCTAAACCCATGTATGCAGTGGGAACAGTAGTCCGATGGCGACTATTCGATGACCCCAAATTAACGGATTGGGGCATCGTTATAGGACGATTTTACGGCTATGGCCCGGAAAATCAACGTTGGATGTGGTGTTATTTAATCTTACTTGATTTAGATTCACCATCGGCACGCTGGTGTGTGGTGGATACAGCCTGGGAACAAGATTTAGAAACTTTTGAAGATGAATAAGCTTTATTCTTTGCGTCACCGCGAAAAGAAATTATTGAGTCTTTATTCTCACTGTGAATTATCCATGACTCCCCAAGCATTCTATTACAAATGGGATGTAACTTATGAACAAATGGCGGAAATTTGTCACCGTTCTCTTTCGACAGTGCGAGGATGGTTCCGACAGGGAAAATACTATCGTTCTCCTAATTCTACCGATTTACGACACTTAGCTATGATGGATTTTCTTTGGGAACATTTCGAGTCAATTCCTGATGAATTATGGCATCAACTTTGTGGGAAGAAGTAAGCTCATTTTGTCAATAGCAACTTGACCTTTTTTTACAGGATTAGTTTGTTTAGAGTGTGAATATTCCTAATCTTTAGGGATTTAATAGAATGGAAACCTAACTAAGCTGAAAAGCGAAAATTAGGGGGGAAAGCAGGTTATCTGTTTTCTCCTCTGTTAATGTAGTTGGAAAGCCATCAATCTTTATTTTACTTATCAATCAGTTATTTTAGACCGTTTTTAGGATTAAGCTGATTCATACTCTTATTTTATTTCATTTTCGCGCAAAGTTGAAAATCGCTGAAACCCTCATTCTTTCGT
>JBCDDV010000588.1:0-3028 GCA_039180145.1 Cyanobacteria bacterium P01_G01_bin.49
ATTTTGTGGCAAAATTGAGCAAAGAATCTAACAGAGAGTCAGATAAATAATGGGGCTGTAATCCCAAGTCTAATAACTTAGTATTTTTAGCGTTGAAATAATGTTCTTCTAGCTCAACCCTGGGATTTTCTAAATTATTAATTTCCACATCCAGCCCGATCGCATTACCGGCTTTTTTGACCATCATTGCTAAATCTTTGACACTGAATAATTCAGTAAACTGGTTAAAAACACGGAACTGTCCAGAATCAGCCGGATTGGCGATCGCTAGTTCTACACAGCGTACTGTATCTCGGATATCCAAAAAGCCTCTAGTTTGTCCGCCTTTTCCGTATACAGTTAGAGGATGACCAATAGCTGCTTGAATACAAAAACGGTTCAAAGCAGTTCCAAACACGCCATCATAGTCTAGACGGTTAATCAGCATTTCATCCATGCCTGTTTCTTCCGTCAAAACCCCATAAACTACCCCTTGGTTTAAATCCGTGGCTCGTAGCCCCCAAATTTTGCAGGCAAAATGGATGTTATGACTATCATGAACTTTACTTAAATGATAGAAACTGCCAGGCTGTTTAGGATAGGGTAAAGTGTCTTTACGTCCATTGTGTTCAATGGTGATGTACCCTTCTTCAATATCAATATTAGGGGTTCCATATTCTCCCATCGTTCCCAGTTTAACGAGGTGACAGTCTGGAAAATCCTCTTTCATCGCGTAGAGAATATTTAGGGTTCCCACCACATTATTGACTTGAGTAAAGACAGCGTGTTCTCTGTCTATCATCGAATAGGGGGCAGAACGTTGTTCCCCAAAATGGACGATCGCCCCTGGTTCAAACTGATGTAGAGCTTGACTTAAAAAGCTGTAATCAGTAATATCACCAACAAATAGGTCAATGTCTTTCCCTGTCAAATCCTGCCAACGTTGAATCCGCTTTTGAATTGGGGTAATCGGAGTCAAGGTATCTACTCCCAATTTTGAATCCCAATATCGTCGACTCAAATTATCAAGAATACCAACCTCATGCCCTTTGTTGGAAAGATGTAGGGCGGTTGCCCAACCGCAATAACCGTCACCGCCAATAACCAGAACTTTCATACTGACTCTATAAATAATTGTGCCAATCTTCGGTCAATTTATCAGGTATTGATACCTTACTAGACCATTGGATATTAATAGTTTTGTGCCTAATAGGTCAGTCTATCACTTTATCGGAAATGGTTCACGACGAATCTTGAGATTTGTCTCTATTTAAAGTTCCAAGCGGCGATCGCCAAACTTATCCATCCCAGAAGAAAGGCAGCACCACCAATAGGAGCAATTGCTCCCAACCATTGTATCCCTGTTAGACTGAGGGCATAAAGACTGCCTGAAAAGAAAAAAATCCCAACAATAAAAGCATATCCGGCATTTATTATGGTCGTCGAAGTGGTTTCTAAACGAGTTAATAATAGGGTAATAAATAATAATGCCAGAGCATGATACATCTGATATTCTGTTCCCGTTTCAAAAATTTCTAGGGCGCGATCGCTTAATTGTCCTTTCAAACCATGACTAGCAAATGCGCCTAATGCAACGGATAATCCCGCTAAAATTGAGCCTATTAATAAGAAAATTTTTACCATTTTTTATTTCTAGTAATGTCATTTCATTTATCATTTATTATTGACCATTTATCATTGGTTTGGAAGTAGGAACCTGAATCCTCTCTCAAACCCTTTTCTCCATAAATGGAGAGGCTTGAAACCTAAATGTTCAATGATTGGTCATTTATTTGAAGCTAATTTATCTGCCCATCTTGTTGTTTCGGGTAAACGGTATTTCGTTAAACAACCCATTACATAATTAATAGCAGTGGGTAAACTAATTTTATGACCAATAGACACATAAATCGGTTTCACATTAGTCCGCGATCGCAATACTGCCCCAATTACTTCTTCTTTATCAATTAAGGGTTTCCAATTCCCTTTTTCTAGGGGAATTTCTTCGTGTTTTCCCACAAATAAAGATTTAGCGACTCCAATAGTTGGAACGTCTATTAATACTCCTAGATGAGAGGCAATTCCCAGGCGACGAGGATGAGCAATACCTTGACCATCACATAAAATTAGATCAGGTATTATTGTTAGTTTTTTTAATACTTTTAAAATAGCAGGAATTTCTCGAAAAGATAAAAATCCTGGAATATAAGGGAAAGTTGTGGCAATAGAAGCAACCTGAATTTCAACTAATTCTAATTGTGGAAAATTTAATACAACGACAGCAGCTTGAGTAATTGTGTCGTTATTTTGGAACCCAACATCAACGCCAGCAACATAATTAATGGTTGAAAATTTGTCTTCAAAAATTACTTGTTTTCTCAACTTCTGTTGAATCTTTTTAGCTTCTTCAAGAGATGGAGGTAAGGAAAAGTCATCATTTATTTTCACTTTTTTTAATGTTAATTTCCCTCAATTATTCTAGTTTAAATCATTATTTTTTGATAAATGTCTACGGTTTTCTGAGCTATTTGAGTCCAACTCAGTTGTGTTTCAGCAAATTCTCGCGCCGCTTTACTTCTTTTTTGTTGTTCTTGGTGATCATCAGCTAGTCTTAGAATAGCATTAACAAATCCCTCAACATCACCAATTGCTAAAAGATCAGCAAATGTTTCTTTTGTGTAATCTGGTAAACCCCCTACATTGTTGGAAATAACAGGAACGCCACAAGATATGGCTTCAACGAGAGCATTATTAGCAGTACAGTCTAAGATCGGCAAGACTAACATACTCGCCTGTCGGTAAAGTTTTCGTAAGTGTCCATCAGAAATTCCGCCATACCAATGAACTTGTTGATGACGTGCGATACGAACCAGTTTTGATGCGTTTTTTCGACGATCATCTTGAGGAAGAATCATATCAAAATGAATATGGGGATTTTTTAAAATAACTTGATCAATTACTGCTGCTAAAGTATAAATAATTTTGGGCCGATTTTTGAGTTAGCTCTGTCAAGCTCGTGGGCAGGGGTTGAAAAACCGACCATTCTAAA